>DASSGQ010000230.1:0-12108 GCA_035693385.1 Mycobacterium sp. | reverse complement strand
GGTCGATCCTCAGGCCGACCCGGCCGTCGCGGGCCTGCTGGGTTGCGGGTTGATGGCCGGGCTGGGGGCGGCGATCAACACCGGCGCGGTCGACCGCAACGACACCGTCGCGGTGATCGGCTGCGGAGGCGTGGGCGACGCGGCGATCGCGGGGGCCGCGCTGGTCGGCGCCCGACGAATCATCGCCGTCGACACCGACAACACCAAGCTGGACTTGGCCCGCAAGTTCGGCGCCACCCACACCGTCAACGCCCGCGAATTCGATGTCGTCAAGACCATCCAGGACCTCACCGATGGCTTCGGCGTCAACGTGGCGATCGACGCGGTGGGCCGGCCCGAAACCTGGAAGCAGGCCTTCTACGCCCGCGACCTCGCCGGAACCGTTGTGCTGGTTGGGGTTCCAACGCCCGACATGCGCCTGGACATGCCGCTGCTGGACTTCTTCAGCCACGGCGGCTCGCTGAAGTCGTCGTGGTACGGCGATTGCCTGCCCGAACGCGACTTCCCCACTCTGATCAGCCTCTACCTGCAGGGCCGGCTTCCGCTGGAGAAGTTCGTGTCCGAACGCATCGGGCTCGGCGACGTCGAGGAGGCGTTCCGCAAAATGCACGACGGCAATGTGCTGCGTTCGGTAGTCATGCTGTAACGGCCGCGATCGACCAAGTGGTCACCCACGGGCCCTTCGAACTCGACGGTGGCAGTTGGGAAGTCGACGTGCTCTGGCGGCGAAATTCAGTACCCCTGGAGGATCCGGCGCTTCTCGGTCTCGAACTCCTGTTGCGTCAAGGCCCCGGAATCCCGCAGCGCCGCCAGCGTTTTGAGTCGCTCGAGGCGGACCCCCTCGTCGCTGGGCTCGGAGGCCGTGGTGACCGGCGCTTCGGGCGTGGCGGGTGGCAAGACCGTCGGCGTGACCGGCGAGAAGGGCATCGAAGATTCCGAGAACGGCATCGAAGATTCGAAGTAGGGGCTACTCGTTACCGCCTTGCGCCGGGCGCGAGCCATCCAGCGTCCCGAGATGATCGAACCGACAAGTCCCACAACGAACATCGCGACGAACAACCACACCAGGAAGCCGTAGGAACTCTGGTGGCCGAAGGCCAGCCGCGGGTCGATGTATCCGTTGACTTGGCCATCAGTCGTGATGTTGTAGGTGCCACTCACGGGAATCTTCGCCACCCACACTCGCACGTGCGCGTCGTTGTTGACCGTCGTTGTGCTGCCGTAGTTTTCCGTGACCACCGGTTGGGCCACGCCGTCGGGAGGCGAGATCGTGACGCCGAGCGGCGGCACCGGCAGTCCGCCGCCGTTGGGACTGCCGAGCAGAACGGTGTGCAGGCTCAGGTTGACTTCACCCGCGGGCAGGTACAGGCTGCCTGACCCCGGGATCGGCACCTCGCCGTACGCGTTGTATTTGTCCAAGAAGAAGGTGTTGAGAACTATCGCGATGATGAAGCCGGCTACCGAGACGACCATCATCACGACGGCGGCCGACAGCGAAGTCTTCGCGAGCCTGTTGCTGCTCATCCAGGCAGTGTGTCATCGCGGGCCAGACGATGCCAGTTCGCCGACGGCGCCGGAAAGAGCAGACTGGGACGGGGCGCATACCGAACAAAGGAGTGATACGCATGGCCAAGGATCTCGTCGCTACCGTGCCCGATCTGTCGGGCAAGCTGGCAGTCGTCACGGGCGCCAACAGTGGTCTGGGGTTCGGGCTCACCCGGCGGCTGGCGGCCGCCGGCGCCGACGTCGTCATGGCGATCCGCAATCGCGCCAAGGGTGAAGCGGCGATCGCAGAAATCCGCACCACGGTTCCCGACGCGAAGTTGACGATCAAGGCCCTCGACCTGTCGTCACTGGCGGCCGTCGCCGCGCTGGGCGAACAGCTCAACGCCGAGGGTCGCCCGATCGACATTCTGATCAACAACGCCGGTGTGATGACGCCGCCCGAACGGGACACCACCGCCGACGGCTTCGAATTGCAGTTCGGCAGTAACCATCTCGGCCATTTCGCGCTGACCGGACACCTGCTGCCGTTGTTGCGCGCCGCCAACGGCGCGCGGGTGGTCTCGCTGAGCAGCCTGGCGGCCCGCTTCGGCCGTATCCAGTTCGACGATCCGCAGTTCGAGAAGTCCTACTCGTCGATGGCGTCCTATGGCCAGTCGAAGCTGGCCGTTTTGATGTTCGCGTTAGAGCTGGACCGCCGCAACCGCGCGGGCGGTTGGGGCATCGTGTCCAACGCCGCGCATCCCGGATTGACCAAGACCAACCTGCAGGTCAGCGGACCGTCGCACGGCCGCGACAAGCCCGCGCTGATGGAACGGTTTTACAAAGCGTCGTGGCGTTTCACGCCATTCCTGTGGCAGGAGATCGACGACGGGATTCTGCCGGCGCTGTACGCGGCCGCCGCGCCGCACGCCGAGGGCGGCGCCTTCTACGGACCACGCGGGCCCTTCGAGTCCGCCGGCGGTGGCGTGGCGCCGGCCAAGGTGCCCGCGCGTGCCCGCAACCAGGACGACTGCCGACGACTGTGGGAGCTTTCCACGCAGCTCACCGCAGTGAGCTACCCGAAGCCGAACTGACAACAACCGCACCGATTATCGTGTGTCCATGCGGCCTGAGCGTCGGACGCCCGAACCGACCCCCCAATCGACTCCCCAGTCGACGATTGTGGTCCGACCACAGCCTAGGGACAGCGCCACATACACCCAGTCGTCGCGGTTGCAGGCCGCCGGGCTGGCGCGAGCCATCGCGGTGTTCGAGCGGGCCGCGGAACAAGTGCCGCTGCCGACGAATCCACAGCCGATCGCCATCGCCGACTACGGCACCGCCAACGGGCACAATTCGCTGAAGCCGCTGTCGGCGGCCATCGCGGTGCTGCGTCGTCGCACCCGCCACGACCAAGCAATCCTCGTGGCGCACACCGACGTACCGGACAACGATTTCACGGCGCTGTTTCGGACCTTGTCCGACGACCCGGACAGCTACCTGCACATGGACGCAGCTAGTTTTTCCTCGGCGATCGGCCGGTCCTTCTACGGCCAGATCCTGCCGTCCAAGACGATCAACCTCGGCTGGACGTCCTGGGCGACGCAATGGGTGAGCCGGGTCCCCTGCGAACTCCGCGATCACGTGCACGTCGCCTACAGCAAAGACAACGCGGCCCGCGCCGCCTACGCCCACCAGGCCGCCCTCGACTGGAACGACTTCGTGGCGTTCCGCGGCCGCGAATTGGCCCCCGGAGGGCGGCTGGTGGCGTTGACGCCCGCCGTCGACGAGGACGGCACATCCGGGTTCAGGGCGTTGCTCGACGCGATTGTTGCGACACTTGACGATCGGGCACGCGAGGGCCTGCTGACCATGGACGAGCTGCGGCGGATGGCCATTCCGGCATTCGCCCGCACCGAGGCGGACTTTCGCGCTCCGTTTTCGCCCAGCGGCCGTTTCGAAGGCTTGACGATCGAGCATCTCGAGACCTTCAACGCCGAGGACCGATTCTGGGCTCGGTTCCAGACCGACGACGACGCCGAGGCTTTCGGCGCGCAGTGGGCGGCGTTTGCGCGGGCCGTACTTTTCCGTTATCTGACGGGCGGGCTGGACTGCGCGCCCAACGACCCCCGAGCGATCGAGTTCGTCGAGCAATTGGAGACCGCCGTCGCGGAACGGCTGTCAAAGGCACCCGAGCCGATGCGGATTCCGCTGGCCTCGGTCGTGCTGGTCAAGCGCTGACAAGGGTTTCGACACAACACTGCAGCGGGTAACCCCGGACGATGGTCGCACCTGCGACTGCAAGGGGTAGACGGATGAACGTGCAGGAAGACAAAGCGGCTCGTCAGGATCATGATCAGCGGCCAACCGAAAAGCCGCAGCCGGACGAGGACAACAAGCGACGCGCCGCCGACATGATGACGGCCTACGAGGACCGGCCCACGTTGGTGCTTCCGGGTTCCGGCGGAATGGTGTCGGGCACCGCGGTCAATGATTGGCTGGACGAGAACGGCAATCCTAAATACGGAGCCCCCGGCTCGGAAGACAAAGCCGATTCGACCGATGAACGCGTGGCCGCCCACGGCCAGAGCGGCGGACTCGACAAGGAACAAATCGAGAAGGACAAAGCCCTGAACGACGAACTGAGGAAGGCCTCAGCGGCGGAGAACAAGGGCGAAAAGCGCTGAGCCGACGGCTAATTCGGCTAATTGCCTTGCTGGATGATCGGTCCTATTCCTAGCCGGGCGCCCAAGCCGGGGCCCAAATACGGGATGGGCGCGCCGATCCCGGGAATTCGTGGAATCGCCGGAATGGGCGGAATCGCCGGAATCGGCGGCGGAGCCGGAGCCGGGGCCGGTGGTGGTGGCGGTGCCTCCGGGGCCGGCGGGTCCGGGGCCTGATTCACCGGCCCCTCTGGCGCCGCCGGCGGGTTGCCGGTCGTCGGCGGATCGGTTGTGGCCGGCGGGTTGGTATCGGCGCTGGACGGCGGGGGCGCCTGTTGCGCCGGTGGTGCGGACTGCCCGGTGTTCGGCGGCTGGGGACTTGCGCTACCTGCCGGCGGCACAGAGGAGGCCGGAGTCGTACTCACCCCCGGGGCCGGTGCGGTGCTGTCGCCGGAGTTCAATCCGATCGCGACTGCCGTGCCCACCAGCAAGATCGCCACCGCCGTACCGATGATCAACACCACCGGAAGCCGATACCAGGGCATGACCGACTTCTTCGACTCCGAACGCGGTGGTGCCGGTTGCTGGAACTTCACAGCGGGACGGGCTGACGTGTAGCCGGAACGGCCGCCTTCCGGATACACGCCCGCCCCCGCGGGTAGGGCGCGTGACTCGTCTTCGGCCTCCGACCAGGCCAGCGCGGGCATCATGTTCGATACCGGTCCTTCGGGCGTCCCCGACTGAGCCTGCGCCGGCTCCGATTGGACCTTCGCCGCCCACGCCACCGGGATCAGCGCCGACGCCGCTTCGGGGGCGGCCGGGGTCAGCGCGGTCGCGATGTTCTCGCCGGGAGCCGCCGACGCCCGCAGCGCGCCGCCGATGGCTGCCGTCAGTTGCGGACGCGGGTTCGTCACGACCGGGATGCGGAGGTGCCCGGACAGCGCCGTGGTAACCGCCGGGATGCTGGCCCCACCGCCCACCGTGATGACCGCGACCAGATCGCGAATTCCGTTCCGCTGCAAGGCCTCGTCCAACACTGCCACGAAGTTGCTCAGCGGTTTGCGGATCGCGTCGTCCAGTTCGTTCCTGGTGAGCCGAATGCCGCCGGGCATGCCAGGCAGATCGTCGGTGAGAGTGGTCACCGTGCTCGACGAGAGCTGCTCCTTGGCGATGCGGCACCCTGTTCGCAGCCGATTCAGCGAGCCTATCGCCGAGGTGCCCGACGGGTCGAACGAACCCGTGTTCGGCATGTCGGCCATGACAGCGGTCAACAGCGCCTGATCGATCATGTCGCCGGAGAAGTCGGTGTGTCGCACGGTGGGGGCCACGGGGTCGTAGTCGCCGGCGGCGTCCATCAACGTGATGCTGGTGCCGCTGCCGCCGAAGTCGCACACGGCCACGGTCCCGCGCGCGGGTATGCCCGGATTGGCCCGCGCGGCGAACAGTGCCGCAGCGGCATCGGACATCAGCGCCGGCGGCCGCCCGCGGTTGGACCGTTCAGACGCCCGGGTCAGCGAGGCGCCCAGGACGTCGACGGCCTTCGGAGACCAGTGGGCGGGATACGTCACCGCGATGTTCTCGGGCAGCGGGCGGGTGGCGGCGTAGGCCAGCGCACGCAAGGCGTCGGTGACCAAGGCCTCGCTGCGGTGTACCGAGCCGTCGGCCGCCACGATTCCGACCGGGTCTCCGACCCTGTCGACGAAGTCGGCGATCACCAGGCCGGGTTCGTCGAGCTTGGGGTTTTCCGACGGGATGCCGACCTCGGGGGCACGCCGGCGGAACAGCGTCAGGACCGGCTTGCGGATGATCGCGAGATCCGCGGTAACGGCAGCCAGGTTGGTAGCACCAATCGACAAGCCCAACGCGGGCTTAGCTCCCTCGGCCATTCGTCCAATCCCTACGTTCAACGGCCACCGCTTCGTGACGACCCGCCGCCACGTTTGCGATCGCCACGCCCGGCATCCGCCCAGTTGCAATTGTGCCGCTGATACCTATAGCCAATCTCTGCGCATGCTATGCGTGAGCTGTATAACGACATAGCCGCTGCTATGCGGCCCAATCAGCGAATCGAGCCCTCGCCGGCGATCAGCGGAAGGTCCAGCGGCGTGACCCAGCCGGGCGGCAAATCGTTGACCGCCTGGACGGCGTTGAGTGCCCGCATCCCGGTTGCCAGGCACCCGGCCGCGGCCGCATCCCGGCCCGATCCGTCGGTGAACCGAAACGCGGTCTCCTGGAAGATGCTCGGGGTGCCTTCGATGTCGACTCGGTAGACGTCGTTGTCGTGGCCCGACGGCCAGTCGGGGGCGGCGTCGTGCCCGATGCGGTTGACGTGTTCGAGCTGGATGCGGGTTTCGCCCCGGTAGATCCCGTTGATGGTGAACCGGACGGCGGCGACGTGCCCGGGCTTGATGACGCCCTTCGCGGTCGTGCGCTCCGTCGGTGTCACCCACTTGTCCCAGGTGGTGGTGATCTCGTCGAGCATGATGCCGGCGGCGTGGGCGATCATCGGGACCGTGGCGCCCCACGCGAAGATGAGCACCGTGGGGTTTTCCAGTATCGGGCGGAATTCCGGCTCACGGCCGATGCCCATCTCAGTCTCGTAGTCGCCTTCGTAGTTGGTGTAATCCAGCAACTCGGAGGCGCGCACCTTGCGCACCTCCGAGCAGACGCCCATCAGCGTCATGGGAAAAAGGTCGTTCGCGAATCCCGGATCGATGCCGGTGGTGAAACAGGACGATCCGCCCAGCTCGCATGCCTTGGTGATCGGCTCTATCCAGTTGGGCGGGTTGAGATACATGGTCGGCCAGACCCACGGTGTCATCGAGGTCGAGCAGACGTCGATGCCGGCCCGCAGGAACCGAGTGATCAGTGCGATGTTGGCATCTGCGTGTGCCGCCGTCGGGCCGTAATGGACCAACGCGTCGGGCCGAAGCGCGATCAGGGCCTCGACGTCGTCGGTTGCGGTGATGCCCACCGGCTCGGGCTGCCCGCAGATTTCGCCCACGTCGCGGCCGACCTTGTCGGGGTTGCTGACGCCGACGCCCACCAACTCGAACCGCGGATGTTTGAGGATCTCGTTGATCACCATCCTGCCGACGAAACCAGTGCCCCAGACCACTACTCGCTTTGGACCGCGTTCCGACATACCCACCCTCCGATCATCAGCCCCTTCCCGGTTTCACCCTAGGCGCGGGCACTGGAGGCATCGGTACCGGTCAGCGGTCCGGCAGGGCCTCGAGGTTTTCGGCGCAGCGAATGAGCATGGCCGCGAGTTCCTTTCGGCCTGCGGACGGAATTCCACGCAACATCTCGGCTTCAACGCCTTCGACTGCGGCGTGGCTGTTGTTGAGATGCCGCAGACCGAGCGAGGTCAGTTGCAGCGCCTGGGCGCGACCCCTTCCCTGTGCGTCCGACGCGGCAACCAGACCCGCCGTACGCAACCCATTCAAAACATCGCGCAGCGATTGACGCGTGACGAAGCACAGCCGGGCGAGTTCGGAGGCCGACGCGTCGGGATGATCATGCAGGGCACGCAACAGCGCGTACTGGGCCATCGACAGCCCGGTGGGTTTGAGCGCAGCGTCGCAGCGACGTCTCAGTTCCTGCTGAACCCGCTTCACCAGATAACCCGGGCCATGTTCGGTCTGCGAAGAGGACATGACAGGAACCTTACATCGTGTTATGGTCTAGGTGTAAGGTTCCTGACAATTCTGGAGGCGATCGACGATGACCGTGATTCAAGAGCACACTCCGCTCGCGACCCTGATCAATGTCTTCACCGTGGCGCCAGAGCGGGCGCCGCAATTGGCCGAGCTGCTGCGAGTCGCCACCGAAGAGAAGATGCGGTTCGTGCCCGGCTTCATCTCCGCCAATATCCACGTCAGCACCGACGGCACGCGCGTGGTCAACTACGCACAATGGCAAAGCGCCGACGCGTACCAAGCGATGTTTGACGATCCGAGCGCGCGCGAACACATGGGCCGCTGCGCCGCTATTGCCACCAGCTTCGAACCCCACCTCTACACCGTGGAATCGGTGCACCACGCGGCACACAGCTAGGTAGAAAGCACTTCCGTACCGTCTGACGTGATGACACGATGACATTCATGACCAGTCATCTCAGGGGACCCGCGATACTCTTCGCCATCGGCATCGGACTCGCGAACATGTGCGGCGTGGCCAACGCGGCAAAGGACTTTCCCACAGTTCGCTATGAGGTGAGCGGTCCCGCCACCGCCCAATTCATCTACTACCAAACCGGTGCCGGTCAGCTGCGTGCGGTCAACGCGACACTGCCGTGGTCGGCCGAGTTCACCGGTTACGGCGGCGGCGTGTATGTCCTGAGCGCGCAGGGGCCGGGCCCGATCAGCTGCAAGATTCTGCTGGACGGCAATGTGGTGAGCAACGCGACCGCGACGACGGGGACACCAGCCAGGACCGTCTGTACGCACTGACGCGCACTGACAAGGGCTACCCCGTGTCTCCTCTTCGAATCTGTTCTCAAGACGAAGGAGGGCACAGGTGAGCATCACGACGGGTATCGCGACTCGAGTGAACGGAGCGCCACCGCCCGAGATTCCGCTGGCCGACATCCATCTCGAGTCGCTCGAGTTCTGGGGACTCGACGACGACTACCGTGACGGCGCTTTCGCCACCCTGCGCCGCGAGGAGCCCATCTCGTTACGGCCCGCGATCGAGATGGAAGGGTTCATCGCGGGCAACGGGTATTGGGCGCTGACCAAGCACGACGACGTTCACTACGCCAGCCGCCATCCGGACATCTTCAGCTCCAGCCCGAACATCACCATCAACGACAATGCGCCGGAGATAGCCGAGTACTTCGGGTCGATGATCGTGCTCGACGACCCGCGACACCAGCGGCTGCGCTCGATCGTCAGCCGGGCGTTCACCCCGAAAGTAGTGGCCCGCATCGAGGCGTCGGTGCGCGAGCGGGCCCACCGACTGGTCGCCTCGCTGATCGCCAATCATCCCGACGGCGAGGCCGATCTGGTCAGCGAGCTCGCCGGGCCACTGCCGCTACAGATCATCTGCGACATGATGGGGATTCCCGAAGAGGACCATCAGCGGGTATTTCACTGGACCAACGTGATTCTCGGGTTCGGCGACCCCGATCTGACAACGGATTTCGAACAGTTTCTTCAGGTTTCGATGGACATCGGCGCCTACGCCAGCGCGCTGGCGGACGACCGCCGCGTCAATCACCGTGACGATCTGACGACGAGCCTGGTGGAAGCCGAGGTCGACGGCGACCGGCTGACCTCGTCGGAAATCGCGTCCTTCTTCATCCTGTTGGTGGTGGCCGGCAACGAGACCACGCGCAACGCGATCAGCCACGGAGTGCTGGCTCTCTCCCGTTACCCCGAGCAACGGGAGAAGTGGTGGTCGGACTTCGATCGCCTGGCGCCCACCGCGGTCGAGGAGATCGTGCGCTGGGCGTCGCCGGTGGTCTACATGCGACGCACGCTGACCCGAGACGTCGAACTGGGTGGCGTCAGGATGGTCGCCGGGGACAAGGCCGCGCTCTACTACAACTCGGCCAACCGTGACGAGTCAAAGTTCGCCAATCCGTGGGCTTTCGACGTCGCGCGCGATCCGAACCCGCATCTCGGCTTCGGCGGCGGAGGCGCCCATTTCTGCCTGGGCGCCAACCTGGCTCGCCGTGAGATCAGAGTCGCCTTCGATGAATTGCGCCGCGAGATCCCCGACATCGTCGCGATCGAGGAACCGGCACGACTGCTGTCGCAATTCATCCACGGCATCAAGAGGTTGCCGGTGGCCTGGACTCCCCCGCGGCGTTAGCGACTGTCCGAAGGAACACCCTGTTCAGGAATTTGATAGCGAATGCGCTATCAAATTCCTGAACATCCCCGGGTCTACCCTGACCACCGTGACCATTCCCGCGTTTCCCGCTCCAGAGGTGCTGGCCGCCCGCCAGAAACTCGTGCTCGACCACTTTCATGACGAGGTCCGACAGGCCTGGGACGACGTGTTATCGACCTTCCCCCATCCGCGCTACGAGCTGATCCCGCAGTTGGTCGTCCACGACGGCGACGAGGCGGTGCGCGGTTATTACGCCTACACGCGGACGGCGTTTCCCGATCAGGACCACGAGATCATCGCGCTGCGGCACAGCGCCGATGCGGTGATCGTCGAGTTCTGGCTGATGGGCACCCATCGCGGCTACCTGGGCAAGGTTCCGCCGACCGGCAGCCGCTTTCGCGTCCGCATGACCGCATACTTCGTGTTCGACGACACGGAAACGCTTGTCTGCGAGCGCATTTACTTCGACACGCTGACCATGGTCAAACAGCTGCTGGGCGGCCTGGATATGAAGAAGCCGGCGAACTGGTTGCTGGCAGCGCGCAGCCTGCGGGGATTTCTGTCGATGTCGTCGGAAAAGCCGGACCCAGCGCTGACCTCTTCTGCGAATACGCCTCTGTCGGGGAGCTGAATGCCTAGACTCCACCGCTAAGCGATGGATCGAGGAGGCTGCGTTGCGGGTCCGAAGCCTTCACGCGTTATGCGGCCTGACCGCAGCGACACTGCTGACGGCCGGTGCCACGATTACCGCCACCGCGGCTCCCGCACCGCCGGGCGCGCGGATCGTGAAGTGGATCGACCTGCAGGTCGGCGATTGCGTGGCCGACCTCCCGCCTGCTGATCTGAGCCGGGTGACGGTCACTGTCGTCGACTGTGCCACAGCGCATTTGGCCGAAGTGTATCTACGCGCCCCGATGGCGGTCGACAGCGCCATCGCCAACGTCGCCAATCGGGATTGCGCGGCCGGATTCGCCTCTTACACCGGCCATTCCGTCGACGGCACCCCGTTTTCGATCACATTTCTGATCGACTCGAATCAGGACCGAACCGGGGCGAACCCCACTCCGAGCACCGTAATCTGCCTGCTGCAAGGCGCCAACGGTCAAGCCCTGACCGGATCGGCGCATCGCTGACACAAGTCCAGCGCGGCAGCATCGCGCGTTAGCAGCCGAGTTGTTCGGCAAGGTCCAGGAAGTCGGACGCGTTGACGTCGAACTCGTCTGAATAAGCCACGTCGGCTTCGGCGCCGACCCCGAATTCCAGCGGGCGCGCAACGAAGGCGGTCGCGAAGCCGAGCAGACCCGCGGCACGAATGTCGTACTTGTGACTGGCGACCATCATGATCTCAGCGGGATCCAGGCCAAGGTAGGTCGCCGCCAGGTGATAGATCGCCGGGTCGGGCTTGAAGACACCGGCCATCTCCGCGGCAAAGACCGCGTCCCAGGGCAGCCCCGCTCGCTTGGAGATGTTGACCACTGCGGACACGTCGGCGTTGGACAGGGTGGCCAGAGTGTGCGCGCGCTTCATTCGAGTCAGCCCGGGCACCACGTCCGGCCACGGCTTCAGCCGCTGCCAGGCCAGCGTGAGCTCCTCACGTTCGGCGTCGGAAAACCCAGTGATGCCGGACTCGTCCAGGACGCTGTCCAGTGCGTCGCGATACACCGAGTGCACGGAAACCCACCCACCGCTGCGACCCTGCGCGGCTGCCAACACCGCGAAGTAGCTTGCGCGCCAACGCCGCACCACCTCGGCCCAATCGACGCCCGGGTGCCGCCCAGCGCTGATCCGCTGCGCCTCGTCGCACACGGTCGAATGAAAATCCGTCGCCGTGCCCTGCACGTCGAACAACAACGCCTTGACCACATTCTCATCATGCAGGGCGGCGGTGAAACGCCACGTGGCGAGCCGTATGGTTGGTTAAAATCCGCGACGTCAAAACCCTTGCCCTCATACGCCCTGCGAGGTACCCCGTGGCCGATAACACCACAACGCCCGCCGGCGAGCAGGGCACCGACAGCGCAGCAGAGTCCGAGCCCGACTACCGGTTCACCATGGCCAACGAGCGGACCTTCCTGGCCTGGCAGCGCACCGCACTGGGTTTGCTCGCGGCGGCAGTCGC
>DASSGQ010000229.1:0-4149 GCA_035693385.1 Mycobacterium sp. | reverse complement strand
TTCCGCATCTGGCCGAAATGACGGTCTCGCCCTCGATCTCGAGGATCAGCCGCAACACCCCGTAGGTGGACGGTTGCTGGGGTCCCATGTTGACGACGATGCGTTCGCCGGGGTCCGAGTTGCGTGCCGCGTCGATGATCTGCTCCCAGTCCTGACCACCCGCGACCAGGACCGTCTCAGCGGCGTCGTCCCCGTACGCCGTTGCGGTGGTGTCGCTCATCAGTTGTAGCCCCTGCGCTCGTCGGGTGGGGGTATCTGCGCGCCCTTGTACTCGACCGGAATGCCGCCCAGTGGGTAGTCCTTGCGTTGCGGATGCCCCTGCCAGTCATCGGGCATCTCGATCCTGGTGAGCGACGGATGGCCGTCGAAGATGATTCCGAAGAAGTCGTAGGTCTCGCGCTCGTGCCAGTCGTTGGTCGGGTAGACCGAAAACAGCGACGGGATATGCGGATCACCGTCCGGCGCAGCCACTTCCAGCCGGAGGCGACGGCCGTGGGTGATCGATTGCAGCGGGTAGACGGCGTGCAGCTCCCGGCCGGTCTCGTGCGGGTAGTGCACCCCGCTGACGCCCAGGCACAGCTCGAAGCGCAGGTCCGGTTCGTCGCGCAGCCGCTGTGCAACCTGCGGCAGCAGGTCCCGGCAGATGTGCAGGGTCAGTTCGTCGCGGTCGACGACGACTTTCTCTACCGCGTCATCGAATTCGACATCATCGCGCCGTAGCGCCTCGGCGAGCCGGTCGGCGATGTCGTCGAAGTAGCCGCCGTAGGGCCTGGAACTGCTGCCCGGCAGCGCGACCTCGCGCACCAGCCGTCCGTATCCGGAGGTGTCACCGGTGCCGGACACACCGAACATGCCGCGACGAACGTCGATCACCTCGTCATCGGGCCCGGTAACTGCTTCCCGCGGGTCTTGGCTGGGCGAGCTCATCGCAGCAATCCGTGCATCTCGATCGTTGGCCTGGCCGCCAGTGCCGCCCGCTCGGCCTCCGCGATGGCGTGTTCGCGATTGACGCCCAGGGGCATTTCCTGAATCTTCTCGTGCAGCTTGAGGATTGCGTGCAACAGCATCTCCGGGCGCGGCGGGCAGCCGGGAAGGTAGATGTCCACCGGAACGAGATGGTCCACGCCCTGCACGATCGCGTAGTTGTTGAACATCCCGCCCGATGACGCGCACACCCCCATGGCCAGCACCCACTTCGGCTCTGCCATCTGGTCGTAGATCTGCCGCAGCACGGGCGCCATCTTCTGGCTGACCCGCCCGGCCACGATCATCAGGTCGGCCTGCCGCGGCGTCGCCGAGAACCGTTCCATGCCGAACCGCGCGATGTCGAACCTCGGCCCGGCGGTCGCCATCATCTCGATCGCGCAGCAGGCCAACCCGAAGGTCGCCGGCCACAGCGAGTTCTTGCGGACGTAGCCCGCGACCTTCTCGACAGTTGACAGCAGAATCCCACCGGGCAGCTGTTCTTCCAGGCCCACGTCTTACCTCAATCCCACGTCAGGCCGCCGCGGCGCCACACGTAGGCATAGGCCACGAAGACCGTGAGCATGAACACCACCATCTCGACCAGAGCGAACGTTCCCAGCGCGTCGTAGCTAACCGCCCAGGGATACAAGAACACGATTTCGATGTCGAAGACGATAAATAGCATTGCGGTCAGGTAATACTTCACCGGAAACCGCTGCCCGGACGTCGCGTGCGGGCCGCTCACCGGCATTTCGGTGGGCTCGATGCCACATTCGTAGGCCGCCACCTTCGATTTGTTGTACCGCGACGGGCCGACCAGGCTCGCGATGACAACCGAGCCCACGGCGAAGGCGGCGGCAATCGCCCCCAGTACCAGGATGGGAATGTAGACGTTCAACTCGCTCCATGATCCGTCGTATGGGCCGCCTTCTAAGGCCGCTGAGTGGCGGCCGGGCGGTGACCGGGCTGCCGTGACGAGCCGGGTCTGTAGCCCGTCACAGTGACCTTCAACATAGCGTCGTGACGGTCGGCGCACATGTCCGGGGTGGGTGCTGGTGGCGCGGTTTGGCGCGCCAGCCTAGCGGGCGGGGGCGCGCAGCAGGCCGAGCGCCGCGTGGCCCAGCGCGATGGGGTCGAGCGGATGCGGCACCGCGGCTTCGGCCCGCGACCAGTTGGCCAGCCACGCATCGTCCGGGCGGCCGGTGAGCACCAGCACCGGCGGGCAGGTCTCAAGCTCGTCCTTGAGCTGTTTGGCGATTCCCATGCCACCGGTCGGGGTCGCCTCCCCGTCGAGAATGGCCAGGTCGATGCCACCCTCGTCCATGGTGCGGATCACCATCGGGCCGGTTGCCACCTCGATGTAGCTCAATTCCGGCAGAGACGGGTGCAGGCGCTTGCCCAGTGCCTGCATCACTTGTTCGCGGGTTCTGGCGTTGTCGCTGTAGACGAGGATCCGCAGGGCGCTGCTGGAGTCGGGCACGGTCAGATGGTACTGGTGACGGGCCGACCTTACCGGGGTGACCGAGCAAAGACGGCCTGCGCAGCCGCCGTCGCCGTCGCCGCGATCATGCCGAACCGGTTCCAGCCCAGATCGAATTGGGACCGGTCGACCTTGGTTTCGCCGGAGATCTGGATGGACCCGTCAGCGAACTCGGTGATCGTGACGGGCAGAGGTAGCGGCGCGGTGATGCCTTTGATGCTGACGTTGGCCCGCAGGTCGGCAATGTTGCCCCGGGTCGGGTGCACCGCGGTGACGACGAGGCTGATCTCGGGGCATCGCTCCACGTCGAAGAAGTCGGCCGAGCGCAGGTGCTTGTCGCGAGCGCGGATGCCGGTGCTCAGCGACGCGGCCCGGATGTCGACGCGGCCGAAAACCGCGCCTTTGCCGGTCAGTTGCGCGTCGCCGCTGAACTCGGTGAAGCGGCCCTTGACATTCGCCAGGCCCCACATGTTCTTGACGGTGAAGGTGATGGTCGAGCGGGCGGGAACCAGGTTCCACACGCCGGTCATGTCGGGATCGGTCAGCAGTGCTTCCAGAGTCGTCATGGTCACCTCTTCAGTTCGGTGTCAGTTCGGTGTCAGTTCGCTGTCGTATCCGGGGTGGGCAACCGCGAGCCGGTGGCGCACCAGCGTGCGCAGGCAGGCGGTCACATCGTTGGCGCGCCCGTCCATCTCGCCGGCGCGGATGGCGCCGGCGAGCGCTTCCTCGTTGGCGAAACCCAGGTCGGCCAGTGCGGCGCGGCACTGCGCCTCCCCTTCGTCGAGCAGTTCGCGCTCGACCATGCGCAACGCGTTGGCCGCCACCCTGGCGTGGAAGTTGACCTGTCCGCTGGTCGCCTCCCGGATGTCGGTTTCCAGGAAGTCGGCCACCGCGGCCACCAGTTCCGCTGCGGTCGGGCGACCGTACCCGCCGGTCACGGCGCCGCCTTCTCGAGGAGCTCGAGCAGGTCCCACTCGGTCTCGCAGACGCGGCGGCCGATGGTCGCCAACTCCACCGAACGGATTTGGCCGCTCAGATGCCGTTCCGCCTGATGACGGCAGATGACGCCCCACCGCAGCGTCGCCAGCACCAGCCACCAGTGCAGCGCCATGCGATCCACGGTAGTCGCGCCGGCCTCCTCATAGGCCCGCACGAAGCTCTCGATGCTGCCGAGGCCGCCGGCCCGCAGGCCGGGCGGGGCGCCGAACCGCCACGCCCGGATGCAGAACCAGGCCAGGTCTTCGCATGCCTCGCCCACGTGAACCAGTTCCCAGTCCAGAACGGCCGCCAGGTCGGATCCGTCGACGATCAGGTTTCCCATCCGGTAGTCGCCGTGTACCAGGACCGCCGCCGAGGGCCGGGACTGCGGGGATTTCCGAGGCCGGTTGGCCTCCAGCCAGCGGAACGCCCATTCGAAGGTGGCGGTGGTGTCGCCCATTTCGTCGAGCCGCTCGCGCCACTGCAGGAGTTGGTCCTCGTGCACCAGGCCGGGATCGTGCGAGTCGGCCCGGTGGATGGCGGCCAGCGCCTGCGCACACTGCCGCAGCAACCGCGCCCGACCCGCTTGCCCATCGGCAGCGTCGAGCTGACGTTGGATGCGCCTAACGATGGTCTCGCCCTTGATCTCGTCGCAGATCAGAAACGGATTGCCCAGTGCGGCAAGCGAATCGTCGGCGACCAGGATGTGTGGGACCGGCGCTCCG
>DASSGQ010000228.1:0-6320 GCA_035693385.1 Mycobacterium sp. | reverse complement strand
GGCCGGGGCAACCCGCGTGCTGGCCAGCACCCACGGCCACGAAGTGGGCTGGTCGATGCTTCCCGGTGCGCGGTCGGTATTGCGTCGCATCGGCGACAGTACCGACGTCGTCACTTTCGTCAGCCGCTACACGCGGTCCCGGTTCGCGTCGGCGTTCGGTCCCGACGCCAGGTTGGAATACCTGCCCCCCGGGGTGAACGCCGACCGGTTCCGGCCCGATCCGGCCGCCCGGGCCGAACTGCGCGCTCGCTACCGGCTCGGCGATCGGCCCACGGTGGTGTGCCTGTCGCGGCTGGTGCCGCGCAAAGGGCAGGACGTGCTGATCAAGGCGCTGCCATCGATCCGGCGTCGCGTCGACGGAGCCGCGTTGGTCATCGTCGGTGGCGGTCCCTATCTGGAAGCGCTGCGCAACCTGACCGCGGAATGCGGCGTGGCCGATGACGTGACGTTCACCGAGGGTGTGCCGGACGGCGAATTGCCCGCCCATCACGCCCTGGCCGACGTGTTCGCGATGCCGTGCCGCACCCGCGGCGCCGGCATGGACGTCGAGGGGCTGGGCATCGTGTTCCTGGAGGCCTCCGCGACCGGCGTGCCGGTCATCGCCGGCCTGTCCGGTGGGGCTCCAGAAACGGTGCAGGACAACAAGACCGGGCTCGTTGTCGACGGCCGCTCGGTGAGCGCGGTCGCCGACGCCGTCGCCGGGTTGCTGACCGATCGCGACCGTGCGGAGGCAATGGGCGTCGCCGGCCGCGAGTGGGTGACGTCCCAGTGGCGCTGGGACACGATGGCCGCCCGGCTGGCCGACCTTCTGCGTGGCTGACGGGCCCGCGGGCGGCTACTCGTCTTTCTCGTAGATCGATTCGATATCGGAGGCGAACTTCTCGGCCACCACGTTGCGCTTCACCTTCAAAGTCGGTGTCAGCTCACCGGTGTCCTCGGTGAAGTCGACCGGCAGAATGCGGAACTTGCGGATCGACTCGGCGCTCGACACCGACAGGTTCGCGCGCTTGACGGCCGCGTCCACCTCGGCGACCAGGTCGGGGTCGTTGACCAGATCGCCGACTGACGCGCCGGCCTGCTTCTGGTTGCGCGCCTTCCAGGCGTCGAACGCCTCGGGGTCGATGGTGATCAGCGCGCCGACGAACGGCTTGGCGTCCCCCACCACCATGGCCTGGCTGATCAGCGGGTGCGCCCGCAGCTGGTCCTCGAGCACGGCCGGGGCGACGTTCTTGCCCCCGGCGGTGACGATGATTTCCTTCTTGCGGCCGGTGATCTTCAAGAAGCCGTCCTCGTTGAGCGAGCCCAGGTCACCGGTCTTGAACCAGCCGTCGGCGAATGCCTCCTCGGTGGCCTGCGCGTTGCGCCAGTAGCCGCCGAACACCACACCGCCGCGCACCAGCAGCTCACCGTCGTCGGCGATGCGCATGCTGTTGCCGGGCAGTAACGTTCCAACGGTCCCGATATTGACCCTGCCGACCTGGTTGACCGTGATGGCGGAGCTGGTCTCGGTAAGGCCGTAGCCCTCGTGGATGGTCAGGCCGACACCGCGGTAGAAGTGGCCCAGTCGCGCGCCCAACGGTGCGCCACCCGAGACGGACGCGTGGCAGTCGCCGCCCAGCGCCGCGCGCAGCTTGTGGTAGACCAGCCGGTCGAATACCGCATGCTTGGCGCGCAACAGCAGCCCGGGTCCGCCGCGGTCTTGGGCCTGACTCCAGTCGACCGCGGTTTGCACGGCCGCAGCGAAGATCTGCCCCTTGCCGTCGTTGGCGGCGTTTTGCTCGGCCGTGTTGTAGACCTTCTCGAACACCCGCGGCACCGACACCACCACCGTCGGTTTGAACACCGCGAACATCGGCAGCAGGTTCTTGATGTCGCTGGTGAACCCGACGGTCACCTTGTTGGCGTATGCGGACAAGGTGAGCGACCGGGCCAGCACGTGCGCCAGTGGCAGGAAGATCAGTAGCCGCTGCCCTTCGTTCAACAGCGTCGGCAGGCATTCCTTACTGCCGCGGGTCTCGTAAAGCAGGTTGGAATGGGTGAGTTGGCAGCCCTTGGGTCGTCCGGTGGTGCCCGAGGTGTAGATGAGCGTCGCGGGATCCTCGGCGCGCAGCGCCTCAAGGCGCGCGGTCAGCTCGGCCTTGTCAACCGTCGCACCGGCCTCGACCAGCTGGTCGAGCGCTTTGGGGCCCGAGCCGTCGATGTGCAGGACCCGGCGGATCGCGGGCAGCTCGGCGGTGAGTTCGGTGACCATCGAGGCGTGTGCGTCGGTTTCGGCGAATGCCAACACCGCCTCTGAGTCCTGCAGCACCCAGCGCACCTGCTCGGCCGAGGACGTCTCGTAGATCGGCACGGTGATCGCTCCCACCGACAGGATCGCGAGGTCGAAGATCGCCCACTCGTAGCGGGTCGCCGAAAAGATGGACACCCGGTCACCGGCCTGCACCCCCAGGGCGATCAGGCCCAGTGCCGCGGACCGAACCTGCTCGGCGGCCTCGGCGCACGTGACATCGGTCCACGCGTCGTCGACCTGACGTTGAAAGATGACGAAGTCGGGATCGTCGCGCTCGTGCTCGAAGACCATGGCCGCGATGTTGTCCCGCTCGCCGACGGCGAAGCGGGCGGGGACACTGTACTCACGCACTTTGACCTCTTTGACTTGGTGACTTTTTGACTTGGTGACGTTGCGCGACCCGCTACAGGCCGGCTTGCTGTGCCCAGCCTATTCTGAGCAGTCGCGCAGCATGGCGGGGGTCGGTCGGGGCACCGCCACCTTTGCGGCAGACGCGGGACAGCGCGGCGGTCGGCAGGCATTCGGCTCGTCGGTGGGGCTCCGCCGCGCCCTCACGTGGGCGCTTCAGATTGGTGTGTGAAGCTGAGCTGATGAACAGCATCCAGATCGCGGACCAGACGTATGTCGCCGCTGACGGCGCACGGGTCGGTGCCGCGGTCGCCGACGAGTCCTGCTGGCGTCGGTGGTGGCCGGACTTGCGGCTGCAGGTGATCGAGGATCGCGCCGATAAGGGGATCCGCTGGGCGGTCACCGGCGCGTTGACGGGCACCATGGAGATCTGGTTGGAACCATCTATGGGCGGGGTGGTGCTGCACTACTTTTTGCACGCCGAGCCCACCGGCGCGGCGGCTTGGCAGCTGGCCAAGCTCAACCTGGCGAAAATGACGCACCGGCGTCGAGTGGCAGGGAAGAAAATGGCCTTTGAGGTGAAGAGGACGGCGGAACGGTCACGACCGGTAGGCGTTTCTCCGGTAGTTTAACTGCGATCAGGGTTTGGCACGGAGAGTAGCGTTTCGGCCCGGAGGCCAAGATCGTCCTGGGTAGTCATGCACATCGCGGGGCCTACCCGTTTGTGGGAGAGAGGGCAGCAGCCAGGTGGCGGAGAAGACGACGCAGACCATCCACATCGAAGCCGATCCGGGCACGGTGCTGAAGGTGATCGCCGATATCGATTCCTACCCGGAATGGATCTCGGAATATAAGGAAGCCGAGGTGCAGGAAAGAGGCGCCGACGGCTACCCGAAGGTTGTGCGATTCGTGATGGACGCCGGCGTCATCAAAGACACCCTGGTGATGTCCTATCAGTGGCCGGCGGACCGTAAATCGCTGAGCTGGACGCTGGTCTCCAGCTCGCTGCTGCGGTCACTTGAGGGCACATATCGCCTGGCGCCCAGCGGATCTGGCACTGACGTCACCTACGAACTCTCGGTGGATCTTGCCATCCCGATGATCGGGTTGCTCAAGCGCAAGGCCGAGCGCAGGCTGACCGACACCGCGTTGAAGGATCTGAAGAAACGAGTCGAGGCTGAGTGAATCCTTTTCGCCCATTCCGGCCCGGATCAGTCTCTTCGTCGGCAAGGGCGGGGTAGGGAAATCCACCCTGGCGTGCGCAACCGCGGTCTGTGATGCGGCCGTCGGGCAGCGGGTGCTGCTGGTGTCCACCGACCAGGCCCATTCGCTGGGCGACGTACTGGGTGTGGCCGTGCCGGCGAGCGGACTGGGCGGAGCGGTTCGGGTGCCTGTCGACCTCGAAACCGGGCAGGCGGAGGCGACCGGTGGCTTCCTCGACGCGCTCGCGCTGGACACCCTGGCCCTGCTCGAGGCCCGCTGGCTTGACGTGGTCAACACATTGGATCGGCGGTTTCCCGAGTCCGAGTTGAGCTCCATTGCTCCCGAAGAACTCTCCGCATTGCCGGGCGTTCAGGAAGTGCTTGGTCTGCACGCCGTCGGTGAGCTCGCCGAGTCCGGGCGATGGGATCGTATCGTCGTCGATTGCGCCTCGACCGCGGATGCGTTGCGCATGCTGACGTTGCCCGCCACCTTCGGCCTCTACGTCGAGCGCGCGTGGCCGCGCCACCGCAGGCTGTCCATCGGCGCCGACGACACCCGCTCGGCCGCGGTGGTGGAACTGCTCGAGCGCATCAACGCGGGCGTCGACCGGCTCAGCGCGTTGCTGACCGACGGGGAGCTGGTCAGTGCGCACCTGGTGCTGACCCCCGAGCGGGTGGTTGCGGCCGAGGCGGTCCGGACGCTGGGTGCGTTGGCGCTGATGGGTGTGCGGGTCGAAGAGCTGATCGTCAACCAGGTTCTGCAGGCAGACGCGTCCTACGAGTATCGCAACCTGCCCGACCACCCCGCGTTCTACTGGTACGCCGAACGCATCTCCGAACAGCGCGTTGTCATCCAGGAGCTGGACGCCACCATGGGGGACGTGGCGCTGGTGTTGATCCCGCACCTGTCCGGCGAGCCGATCGGTCCCAAGGCGCTGGGCGCGCTGTTCGACAGCGCCGGCCGGCGGGGCGGGGCGGAGCCGCCGGGTCCGGTGCGTCCCGTCGTCGACCTCGAATCCGGCTCGGGACTTGGGTCGATTTACCGCATGCGACTAACGTTGCCCCAGCTCGATCCCGCGGGACTGACGCTGGGGCGGGTCGACGACGACCTGATCGTCAGCGCCGGCGGGTTGCGGCGCAGAGTTCGGTTGGCATCCGTGCTGCGGCGATGTACTGTGCTTGACGCACACCTACGGGGTTGTGAGCTGACAGTTCGTTTTCAACCGGATCCGGAGGTGTGGCCCAAGTGAGTCCCGCTCATCCAGAAATTGGTCCTGAACTGCGGAAACTTGCCCAGGCGGTGCTGGACGCAATCGATCCCGTGGTGAAAACGGCGGCCGCCTTGACGGCCGGCGCCGGACTCGGAACCGGCAAGTGTCAGCAGGTGTGGTGTCCGGTATGCGCGATGGCCGCGTTGGCAACCGGTGAGCAACACCCGTTGCTCACCATCATCGCCGACCACAGCATCGCTTTGCTGGACGCGATCCGGGGCATCGTCGACGACATCGACCGGTCGCCCGAACTGCCACCGGACGGCCCGCCCGATGGCGGCATCACGGCTGGGCCGGACGTCGAGACCATCGCAACCAACGGCGCCGCGAAGACCCGTTACGAGCCCATTTCGCTGACCGTCGAGGAGTGACCGGCCTGCGCGGGAGGTGGTCCCTGCCGCTGCGGATCGGTACAGTTGGCAGAGCGCGTACGGTGCGGGTGAGAGGGAGGGCCATGTGGTATTGGCTATTCAAGTACATCCTTCTGGGCCCGCTGCTGCACCTGCTCGGTAGACCGAAAGTCGAAGGGCTGGAACATGTTCCGAGTTCCGGACCGGCGATCCTGGCCAGTAACCACCTCGCGGTGATGGACAGCTTCTACCTGCCTCTGGTGGTGCGACGGCGAATCACTTTCCTTGCCAAGGCCGAATATTTCACCGGCACCGGGCTCAAGGGCTGGTTCAGCCGCTGGTTCTTCACCGCCGCCGGCCAGGTGCCGATCGACCGCGCCGACGCCGACGCCGCTCAGGCCGCGCTTAACACCGCCCAGCGGCTGCTGGGCGAGGGCAAACTGCTGGGGATGTACCCCGAGGGCACCCGGTCGCCCGATGGCCGGCTGTACAAGGGGAAGACCGGGCTGGCGCGGCTGGCGCTCGAGACCGGGGTGCCGGTGATTCCGGTGGCGATGGTCGGCACCGACGTCGTCAATCCGCCGGGGACCACGATGTTGCGGTTCGGCCGCGTCACCGTCCGGTTCGGCAAGCCGATGGACTTCTCACGCTTCGACGGGCTGGCCGGCAACCGCTTCATCGAGCGGGCCGTCACCGACGAGGTGATCTACGAGCTGATGGGCCTGTCCGGCCAGGAGTACGTCGATATCTACGCCGCCAGCATCAAGGAACGCAGCAACGGCTCGACCGGCCCGGGGCCGACCGACGAGGCTACGCGGATCCCGGAAACGGCCGCCGGGTAGCGCCCGTTATCACCGTT
>DASSGQ010000227.1:0-3618 GCA_035693385.1 Mycobacterium sp. | reverse complement strand
TTTCGTGCCGACGCGCCGCAAGTTAGGCCATACTAAGCTAGTTTAGCCTAACCTAATAGCTGTGCTCCTGCCGCGAAGGACCGGTCAACAGTGAACGCTGCTGCAGCGCCCGAAGCTCCGATGTGGTTCGCGCTTCCCCCCGAGGTGCATTCCACGCTGCTGTCCACAGGCGCCGGTCCCGGTCCGCTCCTGGTCGCCGCCGAAGCATGGCGGGCACTGGCCGCCCAATACGCCTCCGCGGCAATCGAACTCACCGGACTTCTCGGCGCGGTACAGGCCGCCGCATGGCAGGGGCCGACGGCAGCGCGGTTCGTCGCCGCTCACCAACCCTTTGTCTGCTGGCTGCGCCAGGCCGGCATGGTGGCGAGCGCAACCGCCACGGGATACGAAACTGCAGCTGCTGGGTACACATCCGCATTGGCCGCCATGCCCACACTGGTTGAGCTCGCCGCCAACCACGCCGTGCACGGCGTTCTGGTGGCCACCAATTTTTTCGGCATCAACACGATCCCCATCGCGCTCAACGAAGCCGACTACGTCCGCATGTGGATCCAGGCCGCCGCCACGATGAGCGTCTACCAGGCCGTCTCCGGGGAAAGCCTCGCGGCGACCCCGACGACGTCGCCCGCACCGCAGATCGTCACCACTGATGCCACCCCTGCCGCCGACAGCACCTTCCCGGACCCAACCAAGTTGATCCTTCAGCTATTCGACGAGTTCCTCAGCACCCTGCGCGCGATGGCCTTTGAATATCTGCCCGGGCCAGTCGGCGGCCTGGTCTCCCAGGTGCTGGACTCGTTCATTGCGTTCGCGTCCGGCGAAGTCTTCACCATCCTCGCCTACTCGGTGCTGGACCCCTTGATCTATTTCGGACCGTTCACGCCCGCGCTGAGCCCTTTCCTGTCGCCTATCGGCTTGGTCGGGCTCGCGGGCATCGCCGGAGTCGATCCAGCTTCGATGTCGCCGGCCGCGGGCGCGCACTCACCTTCGCCCGGCCAGCAGGGTTGGCCCGCGGTTTCCGAGGTCGCGACGGCGGGCGCCGGCCCCGCTACGCCCGCCGCCGCGGCCGGCCCACTGGCCCCATCCGCCGCTTCGGCGGCGCCTTCCGTCCCGGCCGGCGCCGCACCAGGCTTTTACGCGGTCGGGGGCGACCCCGGCGGTGAAGGCTTCACCCCAACGTCCGGCACCAGAGCCGCGGCCGCGGTCGCCGCGGGCAGCGCGGCACCCGCGGTCGCCAACCTGGCAGCCAGTGAGCGGGCCAGAGCAACGCGGAAAGCGAAGGCGCGCCAGCAGGTCCGGAAGTTCCGGTTCGAGTACCTGGAAGACGACGCTCGCATCACCCCGTCGGACGACCCGGTGACCGGGGCCGTCGCCGCCTCCGAAAGCGGATCAGGAACACTCGGATTCACCGGAACATTGTCGAAATCGGCTGCCGCGCAGGCGAAGGGACTTATTCGCCTCGACAACGGCGCATTCGGCGAGCCCACCCAAGAGCCCATGCTGCCCAACACCTGGGATGCCGGCCGAAAGGCGGAATAGGCGGACAACCCGCAGGCGGGAGCCAGCTGGATTGATCCCCGCCCGCGAGCGTGCACAGATTGCCGGGATCAGCGGCGTGTCGTTGTGCAGACACGCACACTCGCGACGGCTTCAGGGCTCTCCAGCGGCGCGCTTCTAGACGTTGAAGTACTTGGCCTCGGGGTGGTGCAGGATGAAGGCGTCGGTCGACTGCTCGGGGTGCAGCTGTAACTCCTCCGACAACGTCACGCCGATGCGCTCTGGCTCCAGTAGCTCCATCATCTTCACCCGGTCCTCGAGGTCCGGGCAGGCCCCGTAACCGAAGGCGAAGCGCGCGCCGCGGTAACCGAGCTTGAAATAGTCTTCGACCGCCTCGGGATCCTCGGCCGACATCGCCCGCTCGCCGGAGAACGTGAGCTCCTCGCGAATTCGCCGGTGCCAGTACTCGGCCAGCGCCTCGGTGAGCTGCACGCCGATGCCGTGCACTTCGAGGTAGTCACGGTAGGAGTTCGACGCGAACAGCTCGTTGGCGAAGTCGGCGATGGGTTGGCCCATCGTCACCAGCTGGAACGGCAGCACGTCAACCTCGTCGCGCTCCCGGGCGAGATCCCGGGACCGGATGAAGTCGGCGATGCACAGGAACCGGCCGCGCTGTTGGCGCGGGAAGGTAAACCGGTAGCGCTGCGGGGCGTCGGGTTTGGGCTCGGCGAGCACGACCACATCGTCGCCTTCGGACACCGCCGGGAAGTAGCCGTACACCACCGCGGCGTGCGCCAAGACGCCGTCGGTGGACAAGCGGTCCAGCCAATACCGCAGCCGCGGTCGGCCCTCGGTGTCCACCAAGTCCTCGTACGCGGGTCCTTCGCCGCCACGCACACCGCGTAATCCCCACTGCCCCAAGAACAATGCGCGCTCGTCCAGCAGTCCGGTGTAGTCGGCGACCGCCAGTCCCTTGACGATGCGCGAACCCCAGAACGGCGGGACGGGCACCTCGACGTCGGCCGCGACATCCGAGCGTTCGGGCACCACGACGGGTTCCTCGGCCGCCTTCCGCTGCTCCGCGATGCGCTTGGACCGCTCGTGGCGGGCTTTGCGCTCGGCTTCCTTCTTGCGGGCCGCTTCGGCCGCCAAGGCCTCCGGACTCCCCGGCTCCACCGCCACGCCCCGCTTGGCGCTCATGATGGTGTCCATCAGCTTCAGGCCCTCGAAAGCGTCTCGCGCGTAATGCACTTCGCCCTCGTACACTTCGGCGAGGTCGTTCTCCACGTAGCTGCGGGTCAGCGCCGCACCGCCGAGCAGCACCGGAAACTTTTCGGCCACCCCGCGGGTATTCATCTCCTGGAGGTTTTCCTTCATCACCACGGTCGACTTCACCAGCAGGCCCGACATCCCGACCACGTCGGCGCTCTTGTCTTCGGCGACCTCGAGGATGTTGGCGATCGGCTGCTTGATGCCGAGGTTGACCACCTCGTAGCCGTTGTTACTCAAGATGATGTCGACCAGGTTCTTGCCGATGTCGTGCACGTCGCCCTTGACGGTGGCCAGCACGATGCGGCCCTTGCCGGAGTCATCCTCGGATTTCTCCATGTGCGGTTCCAGGTAGGCGACGGCGGTCTTCATCACCTCGGCGGACTGCAGCACGAACGGCAGCTGCATCTGCCCGGAGCCGAACAGCTCACCGACCGTCTTCATCCCGGCCAACAGGTTCTCGTTGATGATTTGCAGCGGCGGCTTCTGGGTCATCGCCTCGTCCAGGTCGGCCTCCAAGCCGTTGCGCTCGCCGTCGACGATGCGCTGGGCCAGCCGGTCGAACAGCGGCAGTTTGGCCAGCTCGGCCGCGCGCGACTCCTTCGACGACGCCGCCGACACGCCTTCGAAGAGCCGCATCAGCTCCTGCAGCGGGTCATAGTCCTCGCGGCGGCGGTCGTAGACCAAATCCAGCGCGACCTCGCGCTGCTGGTCCGGTATCCGGTTCATCGGCAGGATCTTGGACGCGTGCACGATCGCCGAGTCCAGACCGGCTTCCTGACATTCGTGCAGGAACACGGAGTTGACTACTTGACGCGCGGCGGGATTGAGGCCGAAGGAGATGTTGGACAA
>DASSGQ010000226.1:0-31381 GCA_035693385.1 Mycobacterium sp. | reverse complement strand
ACGCGCCGCCAGCCCCACAACGTCGGCGCCAGCCCGCCGACCGCGACGATGTTCAGCCCGACGGCCAACAGCGGATGCACCCGGATCAGCCCGAGAGTCAGCACCACGACCGCCGCGCCGGTGACCGCCGCGACAAACGCGGACACCGTCAAACCCGTTGCCCAGGGCACGGACTGGTCGCTCACGAAGCGAGCCTAGCCCGCCTTCCCCGTGTTTCCCGGCAAGCGCGGAGACCCGCCGCGGGCGCCATCGTCGCCGAGGCGGGCCCGTTCGTAGAACGCCAACGCGGCTGCCGTCGCGACGTTGAGCGAGTCGGTACCCCGCGACATCGGGACGCGCACTCGCATGTCGCTGAGCCGCAGGGCGACTTCCGTGAGTCCGGGGCCCTCGGCACCGAGCACTACCGCGATACGTTCGTCACGCGCCGCGGCCATCGCCTCCGCGAGCGTGCCCGCCGCGCTGTGCGGCGTCATCGCCAGAAGTCGAAATCCCTTGTCTTTCAATAGCACGAGGTCCGCGGGCCAGTTGGTTGCACGCGCGTAAGGAACCAGCAAGGCGTGGCCCATGGATACCCGGACGGCGCGACGGTAGAGCGGGTCGGCGCAGCCGCTGCCGAACACCACCGCATCCACCCCCAGCCCCGCCGCGTTGCGGAAGATCGAGCCCAGGTTCTCGTGGTCGTTGACGCCTTCGAGCACGGCGACGGTACGGGCGCCCTCGACCATCTCGGCAACTCCGGGTTCCGGCACCCTTCTCGCGGCCGCCAGCACGCCGCGATTGAGGTGGAAGCCGACCACCCGGGCCATCACATCGGCCGATGCTCGGTAGAACGGCGCTTTGGCACCGGCCAGATCGTCATTGAGCTCGACCAGCCGCCGGTCGGTACCCAGCAGCGCGTGCGGGGTGAACCGGGACGCGAGCATGCGCTGCACGACCAGTACACCTTCGGCGATCACCAGCCCTTTGCCGGTGGGCAGGTCAGGACGGCGATCGACGCTGTTGAGGTCGCGGAAGTCGTCGAGCCGCGGATCGTCGGGATCGTCGACATCCCGGACATCCACGTCGGAGTAGCGACGTGCGCTCACGGGCTTTCGTCGACCAGCGCCAACATCAGATCAGCGGCCTGGCGAAGGACTTCCCGTTTCTCGCTGTCCAGTGTCACTAGCCGTTCGGCGAGCCACTCCTGACGAGCGCGCCGGTTGGCCTTCACCAGTTCGGCGCCGGACTCGGACACGGACACCAGGACCTGCCGGCCGTCGACGGGATGCGGGGCGCGGTCCACGAGACCCATGTCGGCCAACGACGCGATCACCCGGGTCATCGACGGCGGCCGCACGCGTTCCCGAATCGCCAGCGCGCCGGGCGTCATGGCGCCCTCGTTGGCCAGCGTCGCCAGCGCCGACAGCTGCGACAACGACACCGGCGACGACGGATTGCGGAACCGTAGTTGGCGGGCCAGCCGCATGACGGCCAACGACAAGTCGCTGGCCAGCCGCGCATCGCTGTCAGGCATGGCGCGAGGTTACACGGAACCCGAGAAACGCGGGATACGAAACGGCGAACGACCGACTTCGGTCCTTCCACCGAGCTGCGGCAAATTTCGCCGGAACGCTTCCACGGACGCCGGGCTCACTTCAATCGCCCGCCTTCTCCCCCACAAGCGGGCGGTACCCCCACCTCAGGCCGCACAGCGGCCTGCATCGTCGCCGGGCTATGTTGATCGGGATGTCTGAAGAGCCTCCCGAGAGCCGTGTGCCGCCGGCCCTGCCGCCGGCGCTGCTCGAGGTGTGGCCCTTCATCGCGGTCGGCTTCCTGGGCTGGCTGATCTGCGCGGTTCTCGCGTTCGTCGTACCTGCCCTGCAGAGTTGGCGCTCCGTGACGTTGGGCGGGCTGGGCGTCGGGCTGATCGGTACCAGCATCTTCGTGTGGCAGCTTGCCGCTGCGCGCCGCGGCGCGCGCGGCGCGCAATCCGGACTCGAAACCTACCTCGACCGCAAATAGCTTTCGCAGAATCACGGAGGAGCAAATGGTAGCGCCGCTGCTGCAAACCCAAGTCGACATCAACGCACCGGTGTCGAGAGTCTGGGCATTGATATCCGATTTTCGGCGGATGCCCGCATGGAGCCCGCAATGCCGCTGGATGAAGCCCTTAGGTCCGCTGCGCGCGGGCACCCGCACCGTCAACCTCAACCGCCGCCACCGATTGTTCTGGCCTACCACCTGCACCGTCGTCGAGGTGATCCCGGAGAAGAAGCTGGCGTTCCGGGTCGACACCAACCGCACCATCTGGAGCTACGAACTCGAGCCGAACGGCCAGGGCACTCGGCTGATTGAGAGTCGTCACGCCGAAAACGGCGTCAGCGCAATCTCCAGCCTCGGGGTGAATGCGCTCTTGGGTGGGACCGCGAACTTCGAACGCGAATTGCTCGACGGCATGAACACCTCGTTGGCAAACATCAAGGCCGCCGCCGAGAAAGGCTAGTCCGGCGAGTTCACCGGCTCGGGCGGAGACTCCGACGATTCAGGCGGCTCAGGCTGGGACTCCGTAAGATCCGCTGATTCGACCAGAGACTCCGATGACGTCTCCACGACGTCGAGCACGCCGTCGTCGTAGGGCTCGTAAATCGGCGACCCGGTCCCCGCAGGGGCCGGAGTGTCGGAATGGGCACCGCATCCGTATTGCTTGTCCACAACACGCCCGTCGGCGGCCAGCTCGTTGCCGCATACCCCGAACATCGCGCCTAGCGATCCGGCCAGCGGCAGGAAAAAACCGCAGTCGCGGCACACGCGTTTGGTGGAGCGGGCCATCGCCGAATCGGGACCGTACTCCCCGGTGTGCCATCGCTCGGCAGCCTCGGTGCGGCCCAGGGCGCTTAGCAGCCAGCGCCGGCCCAACCCGATTTCGGCGGCGACGTCGTCGACCTGCGGGTCGCCACTGGCGGTGTAGCCGGGCAGCAACCGTGGGTCGTCCGCCGCCGGCGCCAGCAGGTCTCCAGGACTCAAATCCCCAGGCCGCACACGTTGCTCCCAGGGCACCCAGTCGGGCGCCAATAACGCCGTCGGCCCGGGAATGAGCACCACTTCGCTGATGGTGACGTGCTCAGTACCTGGGTAGGCGGCGACGACGACGGCCCACTGCCAGCCCTGGTAGCCGGGCAGATGCGCCAGGAACCGGTGGGTGGCGGCGTTCGGATCTTCGAAGCTGACGCCCAGATGGTCCCCGACCGCCTCCAGGCCGCTGAACTCCTCGACGGCGGCCCTGGCCAGGCCGACCGCACCCGTGAGCACCGCCGTCAACTCCGCGGGCGACTCGGCCACGCTCGTCGCGGCGGGTTCCTCGGTGGGTGCGGTCACAATGTCCCCTCTCTGCAATGCGCCTCCAATACTAGGTTGGCGAGCCACACCCCGTTACCTGCAGACGCACGGAGTCGCCATAGGGGAGAATCGATTCGTGTCTGGACGGCGGCGTGAGGATCCCGCTCGGGTGGCCTCCCACCCGAGCGGCGATACCCGTAACGGGTCGGCCACCCAGCATCCGGGAATGGCCAACTACCCTGCCGATGACCCTGACTACCGCCGAACGCGCCGACCATCGCCGATGCCGAGCGCCAACCGCTATCTCCCGCCGCTGGGCCAGGAGCCGGAGCCGGACCGCGGTAACGGTGCGCAGCCACCTGGCCCCGCCCCCGGCGAGCGCATCACCGTCACCCGCGCCGCGGCGCAGCGAAGCCGCGAGATGGGTTCGCGGATGTACTGGATGGTGCAGCGGGCCGCCACCGCCGACGGCGCCGACAAATCGGGTCTGACGGCGCTGACGTGGCCGGTCGTCGCGAACTTCGCGGTTGACTCCGCAATGACCGTTGCGCTGGCCAACACCCTGTTCTTCGCCGCGGCCAGCGGGGAGAGCAAGTCCAAAGTGGCGCTGTACCTGTTGATCACCATTGCGCCCTTCGCGGTGATCGCGCCGCTCATCGGTCCGGCGCTGGATCGGCTGCAGCATGGCCGGCGAGTCGCGCTGGCGCTGTCGTTCGCTCTCCGCACCGTGTTGGCGGTGGTGTTGATCATGAACTACGACGGTGCCGCCGGCAGCTTTCCGTCGATGGTCCTCTACCCGTGCGCGCTGGCGATGATGGTGTTCTCAAAGTCGTTCAGCGTGCTGCGCAGCGCGGTGACACCGAGGGTGATGCCGCCGACCATCGATCTCGTGCGGGTCAATTCCCGGCTGACCGTATTCGGCCTGCTTGGCGGCACCATCGCGGGGGGCGCCATCGCCGCCGGGGTCGAGTACGTCTGCACCCACCTGTTCAAGCTGCCCGGCGCGCTGTTCGTCGTTGTCGCCATCACGATCGGCGGCGTCTTTCTGTCGATGCGGATTCCGCGTTGGGTCGAGGTCACCGAGGGTGAAGTGCCGGCCACCTTGAGCTACCACCGCGACAGCGAGCAACCGCGCCGATGGGGGCGCCTGGGGCACTGGCCCGAAGAGGTCAAGAAGGTCAGCGGAACATTGAGACAACCGCTGGGCCGCAACATCATCACCTCGTTGTGGGGTAATTGCACGATCAAGGTGATGGTGGGCTTCCTGTTCTTGTACCCGGCGTTTGTCGCCAAGGCACACCAGGCCAACGGCTGGGTCCAGCTGGGCATGCTGGGTGTGATCGGCGCCGCGGCCGCGATCGGCAACTTCGCCGGCAATTTCACCAGTGCACGCCTGCAACTGGGCAGGCCGGCCGTGCTGGTGGTGCGCTGCACGGTGGCGGTGTCCGCGGTCGCGGTGGCGGCGTCGGTGGCGGGCAACCTCATGGTGGCCGTGATCGCCACCCTGGTCACCTCGGGGTCAAGCGCCATTTCGAAGGCCTCACTCGACGCCTCGTTGCAACACGATCTGCCTGAGGAGTCGCGGGCATCGGGGTTCGGGCGCTCGGAGTCGACGCTGCAGCTGGCGTGGGTGCTCGGCGGGGCGCTGGGCGTCTTGGTCTACACCGAATTGTGGGTCGGCTTCACCGCGGTCAGCGCCCTGCTGATCCTTGGGTTGGCGCAGACCCTCGTCAGCTTCCGCGGCGACTCGTTGATTCCGGGCCTCGGAGGCAATCGGCCCGTCATGGTCGAGCAGGAGGGGCTGCGGCGGGGCGCCGCCCGGCCGGCGGCGGTGCCGGAATGAAACGCGGTGTGGCCGTGCTCCTCGCGGTGGTGGTGCTGCTGCTGGCCGCGGCCGCCGGGGTCGGAGCGTGGCTGCTCGCACGCCCCGCCGGTCCACAGCAACCCGAAATCAGCGCGTATTCGCACGGGCACCTGACCCGGGTGGGGCCGTATCTCTATTGCAATGTGCTTGATCTGAACGACTGCCAGGCACCCCAGACCCAGGGCGAGCTTCCGTTCAACGGAGACTTTCCGGTGCAACTCTCGGTGCCCGAGGCCATTTCGCGTGCACCGTGGCGTTTGCTGCAGGTGTATGAGGACCCCGCCAACACCACCACCACGATGTTTCGGCCGGGCACGCGGTTCGCGGTCACCATCCCCTCGGTCGACCCACAGCGCGGGCGGCTGACCGGGATAGTCGTGCAGTTGCTGACGCTGGTGGTCGACGACAGCCAACCGAGTGACACCACCACGGTCCGCGCTGTTCCGCACGCGGAATGGTCGGTGCGGCTGACCTTCTAACCAACCACCGGACGACGCTACGCGCCGTGATCGGCTGGGACGCGCTCGCCGTCGCGCGGCGGCCCCGGCGGAGTGCCCTCTCCGAAAGGCCTGCCTCCCAATGCTTCCTGGCCGTGTGGACCCAGCCAGTCGGCCAGGTCCGGGCCCTTGGGCACAATTCCGGTTGGGTTGATGTCGGCGTGCACGATGTAGTAGTGCTGCTTGATCTGCACGAAATCGACGGTGTCGCCGAAACCCGGCGTCTGGAATAGGTCACGCGCGTAGGACCACAACACCGGCATTTCGCTGAGTTTGCTTCGATTGCACTTGAAGTGCCCGTGGTAGACGGGGTCGAAGCGAGCCAGCGTGGTGAAGAGCCGCACGTCTGCCTCGGTGATGGTGTCGCCCACCAGGTATCGCTGGTTTCTCAGGCGGTCACTGACCCAATCCAACGCGGTGAACAGCCGGTCGTAGGCCGCTTCGTAGGCCTGCTGAGTGCCGGCGAATCCGCAGCGGTAGACACCGTTGTTGATCTCGGTGTAGATCCGCCGGCTCACCTGGTCGATCTCGGCGCGCAGCGGTTCGGGGTACAGCTGCGGCGCGCCGTCACGGTGGTAGGCGACCCACTCGGTGGAGAAATCCAGCGTCATCTGCGCGAAATCGTTGGTGACCACCGCGCCGGTGAGCACGTCGACGATCGCCGGGACCGTGATGCCCTTGGGGTAGTCGGGGATGCGCTTGAAATACGCGTCCTGCAACCGTGGGATTTTCAGCACTGGGTCGACGCCGCCCGGGTCCAGGTCGAACGTCCAACTCCGCTCGTCGTGGGTGGGGCCGCAAAACCCAATGGAGAGGACATCTTCCAGCCCCAGCAAGCGCCGGACGATGATCGCGCGGTTGGCCCACGGGCATGCCCGGGCCACGACCAGCCGATACCGCCCCGGCTCCACCGGATAACCGTCACGCCCGTCGGCGGTGATCCGGGTGGAGATGTAGTTGGTATCGCGCGTGAATTCGCCCGCCGGGGCAACGTAGGAAGTCATGACGACGATTCTCCTCACTGCCAGCGCTAGCTGGAGAGACCAACCCGCACCGACGTCGAACCGCTTGCCGCGCAACCACTTCCGCGGATCGACGTTGCCTTGCGGGTGCGCCTAGCTTGGGACGTGGACCGTCAGAAATCGTCGGGCCAAATTGGTCTCGGCCGAAGCCTCCGGCTCCCAGTGCGTGATCCACGGACCGGTGCCCTCGGACTGGTCGACGATCCCGTCCTCCAGCCAGGTGTAGCGGCCTTCCAGCACCGCATCGGTCAGCCGAACGTCGCTGCTGTCGGTGTTGGACCACAACCCGTGGAACAACGCCTCGACCCGCAGGGTCGCTTGCTCGCAGAACGTCTCGGCCAGCTCGTAGGCCTGCCGGCCGACAACCGGATCAGCCGCCCGCTGAGCCTCGGCCCGGACGCACGCGGCGGACATGGCGAACAGCTCCGCACCGATATCGACGACGCGTCCCAGGAATCCTTGCTTCAATTCCAGATCGGCCTGCCAGCGCGCCATCCCATAGAAGGTGTTGCGAGCCAGCTTGCGCGAGGAGCGCTCGACGAATCTCAGGTGGGATGCCAGCCGACCGAACTCGTGGTAGGCCAAGGGCCGCTGTCCTTCGCCGAAAACGAGCTGTGGCAGCCATTTTGCGTAGAACCCGCTGGCGCCCACCGCCGCCGCGGCCTTCTGCCGCAAATCGGAGTCGGGCTTGGCGAGGTCACCGGCGGCGGTCAGGTGGGCGTCGACCGCCTCCCGGGCGATCAGCAGCCTCATGATCTCGCTGGAGCCCTCGAAGATGCGGTTGATCCGCAGATCCCGCCACGACTGCTCCGCCGGTACCGCGCGCTCCCCGCGCGCCGCGAGCGATTCGGCGGTCTCGTAGCCACGGCCACCGCGGATCTGTATCAGGTCGTCGGCGATCAAGCAGGCCATCTCGCTGGACCACAGTTTCGCCAGCGCGGCCTCGATCCGGATGTCGTTGCGTCCTTCGTCGGCCATCTGCGCGGACAGTTCGAGCACCGCATCGAGCGCGTAGTTAGTGGCGGCCATAAACGAAATCTTGCTGGCAACCGCTTCGTGCTTGCCCAGCGGTTTGCCCCACTGCACCCGCTCGCCCGACCATTCGCGCGCGATCTTCAGCGACCACTTCGCCGACCCCGTCGCGATGGCGGGTATCGACAGGCGCCCGGCGTTGAGCGTGGTCAACGCGATCTTCAGACCATCACCCTCGCGACCGATCAGGTTCTCGCGGGGCACCCGAACCCGGTGCAGCCTGGTGACGCCGTTTTCGATGCCGCGCAATCCCATGAACTTGTTGCGCCGTTCCACGGTGATTCCCGGCGAATCGGCCTCGACGACGAAGGCGCTGATACCGCCCCGGTGCCCCTCACTGCGAGGCACCCGAGCCATGACCACCAAGAGTTCGGCAACCACGCCGTTGGTGGTCCACAACTTCACACCCTCTAGCTCGTAGGCCGCGCCGTCCTCGATCACCGTGGCCGTGGAGGCCAGGCGGGCCGGGTCGGAACCCACGTCGGGCTCGGTGAGCAGGAACGCCGTGATGGCACCTGCCGCACAGCGCGGCAGGAACCTTTGCTTCTGCTCGGGTGTACCGGCCAGCTTGAGCGGTTCGGGCACCCCGATCGACTGATGGGCCGACAGCAGCGCGCCGAGGCTGGGATGAACGGACGACGCCATCATCAGCGCGCGGTTGTAGGCAACCTGCGACATGTGCAAGCCGCCGTATTCGGCGGGAATCTTCATGCCGAAGCAGCCCAGCTCGGCCAGGCCCTTCACATACTCATCGGGGATCCGGGCATCGCGCTCGATGACCGAGCCGTCGATGGTGTCGAGAAACTCCCGAAGTTTGCCCAGAAACGCGCTGGTCCGCGCCTGTTCAGCGTCGGACGGCCTCGGAAAAGGATGAATGAGCTCCAACGGAAAACGACCGAGGAACAGCTCCTTAGCGAAAGACGGCTTATCCCAACCACTTTCGCGAGACTCCTCGGCAAGCGCTCGTGCTTGCTCCGCGGTGACTTGTGTTTGCTGCGCCATCGACGCCTCCTGACTCTCAGTCTATTGGCCGTGATACCACAGCACAGAAACGAACGGTTTTAGAGCGGACTACCCGGAGCATCTTTGCACCGCTCCGAACCCGACCACAGCCCAGCCTACGAGTCAAGCTCCCGAGCCACCGCCTTGACCACCTCGGAGACCCGGCGAGCGGCCTTGCGGTCGGGGTAGCGACCCTTGCGCAACTCGGGCTGCACGGTGCTCTCCAGCAGCGTGATCATGTCCTCGACCATGCCGTGCAACTCATCAGGACTGTGCTTGTGCTCGACGGGCGCCTCGCGGCGCGTCTTGGCAAGGGTGGGCGGCGGATCGATCAGTTTCAGACTCAACGCCTGCGGTCCACGGCGGCCGGCGGCCACGCCGAATTCCACCCGCTGCCCCGCCTTGAGCCCCTCGACCCCAGCGGGCAAAGCCGACGAGCGGACGTAGACGTCCTCGCCGTCCTCCTGTGACAGGAAGCCAAACCCCTTCTCGGCGTCGTACCACTTAACCTTGCCGCTCGGCACTGTCTCACCTGCTTGTCTGACGGATCACTAGGATGGGCGACGCAAGAAGCGCCCCGCCTGCGCAGGACGCATTGTTGAGTTGTAATCCTACTCGGATGCTTGCCTGACGAGCACCCCCGTTACTCGTTACTCGGTAGGCTGGCACTACCGCTGGAGGAGTTATGCGCCTGGTCCTGAACGTCATCTGGCTGCTGTTCGGCGGCCTCTGGATGGCCGCGGGATACGTGCTCGCAGCGCTCATCAGCTTCCTGCTCGTCATAACCATCCCCTTCGGCGTCGCGTCGCTGCGGATCGCCTCGTACGCGCTGTGGCCTTTCGGCCGCACGATCGTCGACAAACCGACAGCCGGGACCGGCGCCCTGCTAGGCAATGTCATCTGGGTGCTGCTGTTCGGCATATGGCTGGCAATCGGTCATCTGGTGAGCGCGGTCGCGATGGCGCTCACGATCATCGGCATTCCGTTGGCGCTGGCCAACCTCAAATTGATCCCGGTGTCGCTGATGCCGCTGGGCAAGCAGATCGTTCCCGTCGATTCGTCGCATCGATTCGCCCAGGCGCCCGCATGACGCTGACCGCATTGGGCCTACCGACGGTGCCCAGCCGGATGGCGGCCCCGGCGGATGGGCGCATCGTCGCTGACCGGGCACGGCACGCACCCACCGCGGGACCGCTGCTGGATACGTACGGGCGGGCCGCCACGGACCTGCGGGTGTCGCTGACCGATCGCTGCAACCTGCGGTGCACTTACTGCATGCCCGCCGACGGCCTGGACTGGCTGCCCGGAGAGCAGCTGCTGCGCCCCGAGGAGCTGGCCAGGCTCATGCATATCGCCGTCACCCGACTGGGGATCACCTGCGTGCGGTTCACCGGTGGTGAGCCTTTGTTGTCACGCCACCTCGAAGATGTGGTCGCCGCGGCGGCCGGCCTGCGGCCCCGCCCCGAGATCTCGCTGACCACCAACGGCGTGGGACTTGCGCGACGGGCAACCGCGCTCGCAAAGGCGGGCCTGGACCGGGTAAACGTGTCACTGGACAGCGTGGACCGGGACCACTTCGCGGCCATCACCCGCCGGGATCGGCTCACCGAGGTGCTGCACGGCTTGGCCGCCGCGAGCGAGGCGGGCCTGGCACCGGTCAAGGTCAATGCCGTGCTCGATGCGGTAACCGGCCGCGAGGACGTCGTCGAGCTGCTCAGGTTCTGCCTCGAGCACGGCTACCAGTTGCGGGTCATCGAGCAGATGCCACTGGACGCCGGCCATCAATGGCGCCGGGAGGCCGCCCTGACCGCCGACGACGTGCTGGCGGCGCTGCGGCCGCACTTCCGGCTGCGCCCGGACCCGGCGCCGCGCGGTTCGGCGCCGGCCGAGCTCTGGGTGGTCGACACGGGCCCGAACACGCCCAGCGGAAAGTTCGGCCTCATCGCGTCGGTGTCGCACGCCTTCTGCTCGACGTGCGATCGCACCCGGCTCACGGCCGACGGCCAAATCCGCAGCTGCCTCTTTTCGGCCGAGGAGACAGACCTTCGCGGACTGCTGCGGGGCGGTGCGCAGGACGACACGATCGAGGCGGCCTGGCGCGCCGCGATGTGGGCCAAGCCCGCGGGCCACGGCATCAACGACCCCAACTTCATCCAGCCCGACCGCCCGATGAGCGCCATCGGTGGCTAGCCCCACGGGTCAAACCGCCGCCGAGGCAGAGGGGATCCAGGTGACGGTCCGCTACTTCGCCGCCGCGTGCGAGGCCGCGGGCACGGAATGGGAAACGCTGGTGGTGCGGCCGGACACCACGGTGGCCGAGCTGGTCGACAGGCTCGCGATCCGGGGAAGCCGTCTCGCCACGGTGTTGAGCCGGTGCTCATACCTCCGTGACGGGATCGCCGTCCGCGACGAGACCACAATGTTGCGCTCCGGTGACACGATCGATGTGCTACCGCCCTTCGCCGGCGGCTAAAAATGTGACATATCTCACGTAACGGAACGATAACGACCCGGACACGCTTCGGTCTCGCATGCTATGACCTGCGCAAACTGCCGGTGTTTCACGGGTTTCCGCAGGTGACCGTGGGGGAAACACCTGGTTCGCCTCAAGGTGACGAGCCCAACGGAAACCGCTACCTTCTCCGAAGGCTCGCCAACCCAGAGTGCGTTCCTCCCCCTCCCTATCGCGCCGAGCTCCATCCAATAGGCGGGGGGCACGGCAATTGGATGGAGGCGGGGGACCCACCGGTCCACCGAGATCGGACTGGAGCCGCCAGCGGTTCCTTGGGGTGAAGTCGGTGTCGCTTCCATGCGGAGCACGACATCGGCCGGGTGGCCTCTCTAACCCGAACCCGACAGCTGACCTCGCAGGCGCGTCACGAGAGGAATATCGCGGCGCATATGAGTGGACGTCACCGTAAGCCCACAACTTCGAGCATCAGCGTCGCCAAGATTGCCTTCACAGGGGCAGTACTTGGCGGCGGCAGCATCGCCATGGCCGGCCAGGCCGCCGCTGCCACCGACGGCGAGTGGGATCAGGTAGCCCGCTGCGAGTCGGGCGGCAACTGGGGCATCAACACCGGCAACGGGTATTTCGGCGGTGTCCAGTTCACCGCAAGCACCTGGTCCTCGCACGGCGGCGGCGAGTTCGCTCCGTCGGCCCAGCTGGCCACCAAGGACCAGCAGATCGCGGTCGCTGAGCGGGTGCTGGCTGACCAGGGTCGTGGCGCCTGGCCCGTTTGTGGCGGTCCGCTGTCGGGACCGACCCCGCGTGAGGTCCCCGCACCGACGGGGATGGACGCGCCACTGGACCTGCCGTGGCTCAACGGCTTGCCGGCACCGCTGGCACCCCCGCCCCCGGATGCTCCCCCGCCGGACGCTCCTCCTCCGCCGCCCCCCCCACCGCCGGCTGACCCGCCTGCACCCGTGCAGCTGGCCGGCTTCGACCAAGCGGCGCCCCCCGCGGACGTGCCGCCTGCGCCTCCGGCGGACCTGGCACCGCCGGCGCCCCCTGCGGACGCGCCACCCCCAGACGCTGCCTTCCCGGCTCCCGCACCGGCCGACGTGCCGCCGCCCCCGGGTGACGTCGACGCCGCGCCGGCTGAACCACAGCACGCGTCGAAGGTCGGCTACACGAGGCAGCTGTGGGACGCCATCCGGGACGCCGACATCCACGGGAACGATGCGCTGGACGCTGTTGCGCAGCCGTCCGGCATCAACTGACGTCTCTCCCCAGCCGGATCGCCCGGCGCTCTGCCGCAAACCTCCTCCTGCGGGAGAGCGCCGGCATCCCCGATTGTCCGGGGACGTCAACCACGCTCTAGGCCGAGCCCACCCATTCTTCGGTTCCGTCGTCGAAGAACTGGTGTTTCCACACCGGCAACCGCGCCTTGATGGTGTCGACCAGTCGTGCGCAGGTCTCAAACGCCGCCTGTCGATGGTCGGCCGCGACTGCGGCCACCAGCGCCGCCTCTCCGATGTGCAGCGCACCGATGCGATGGCTGGCCGCGACGGCGCGCACCCCGCTGGCCTCCTCAGCGACCTCGGCCACGAGTTGGGCGATGACCTGCGCAGCCGACGGGTGCGCCGAATACTCCAGCCGCACTACCCTGCGGCCACCGTCATGATCGCGGATCATGCCAACGAAGCCGACTATCGCTCCGGCCGACTGATGGCCGACCAATTCTTCGTGTTCTGCGAGAAAGATCGGCTCTTCGGTAATTGCGGCACGCAGGACGCGTGTCATCGCAGATGATCCCCGCCCGCAATTTGATCGAGCGCGTGGTCGAGCACATCGGCGAGCACCCCGAGGCCGTCTCGCACCCCACCCGGTGAACCCGGCAGATTGACAATCAGTGTCCCGCCGGCCACTCCGCACACGCCACGCGAAAGCACCGACGTTGGCACCTTCGGCAGACCGGACCGCCGGATGGCGTCCGCCAGCCCGGGAATCATGTAGTCCAGCACCGCCACGGTCTGGTCGGGGGTGCTGTCGGTTGGGGAGATGCCGGTACCCCCCGAGGTGATGATCACGTCGACTCCCGCGTCGACCCCGCTGAGCAGGGCTTTGGTAATAAGCTGCCCGTCGGCGACCACCTCGGGCTGCACCGCCGAAAACCCCCGCTGCTCAAGCCATTCCGCGATGATCGGCCCACATTGGTCGTCGTAGACGCCGGCCGCCGCGCGGGTCGAGGCGATGATTACGCGTGCGGATCGGCGGCTCGTCACCGTGTCCAACTTCCACTCTTGCCGCCCTGCTTGCGAAGCACCCGAACGTCATCGATACGGGCGGCGGGGTCCACCGCTTTGATCATGTCGTACAGCGTGAGCCCGGCCACACTGACGGCGGTCAGCGCCTCCATTTCGACGCCCGTACGGTCGGTGCTGCGCACCGTCGCGGTGATCTCGATGTCCGATTCGCCGATGACGAAATCGACGTCCACCCCGGTGAGCGCGAGCTGGTGGCACAGCGGGATCAGGTCGCTGGTGCGCTTCGCTGCCAGAATGGCCGCCACCCGAGCGGTGGCCAACGCATCACCCTTGGGCAGGCCGCCGGTCGAGATCAGCGCCACCACCTGCGGCGTGGTACGCAGGGCGCCCGCGGCAACTGCGGTGCGCTTGGTGGCTCCCTTTCCCGTTACGTCGACCATGTGCGCCGCCCCCCGCTCATCCAGGTGCGACAGCGTGCCCGGGCGTGATTCCCCCGACGCCCAGGCCGCCGAGGGCTTAGCGGCCTCAGAGGCCCTAGCCATCCGGGCGACCTATCTGTTGACGACGGTGACCGGGTGAACGTAGGGCAGGTCGGTCGCGGGCAGCGGAAACACCAGTTCGCCGAACGGTGATGACGCACCCGTTCGATCGCTCACCAGTTCGCTCACCGCGTGGTCGTCGGGGTCCGTCGTCGGCCAGCCATTGTCGACGTACCTTGTTTTGCTCGCCTTGTCCTCAGCAATGTCCGCCACGGGGATCATTCTGACAGGTCGCACCCCCGCGTGTCGCGCAAGGCGTTACTCGACGTTGCCCGTCGTCCCCTGAGCCGGCGAAACCATTGCACGTCAACCACCACGTCTCGATCGCAACCTTCGCGTCGGCTGACTGCTTTACGCTGGTCAGCAATGACCGACAACACCCCGGATATCCCGCTGGGGTCCTGGCTGGCCGACTTGCCCGACGATCGGTTGATCCGACTGCTGGAATTGCGCCCGGACCTGGCCCAGCCCCCGCCCGGCAGCATCGCCGCACTCGCCGCGCGCGCCCAGGCTCGTCAGTCGGTGAAGGCTGCCACCGACGATCTCGACTTCTTGCGGCTCGCGGTGCTCGACGCGCTGCTGGTGCTGCAGGCCGATTCGGCGCCGGTATCGACCGCAAAGCTGCTCGCGCTCATCGGTGACCGGGTGCCCGAAGCCGACGTGGTGGGCGCGCTCGATGACCTCAGGTCGCGTGCCCTCGTTTGGGGCGAGGCCTCGCTCCGGGTGGCCGCCGACGCCGCCTCCGCATTGCCGTGGCATCCAGGGCAGGTCATGCTCGAGGACACTTCACACACCGGCGAACAGATCGCTGGTCTCATCGACGGCCTCGACCAGGCCCAGCTCGAAGTGCTGGAAAAACTGCTCGAAGGTTCTCCGCTGGGCCGCACCCGTGACGCCGCGCCCGGTGCTCCTGCGGATCGGCCGGTGCCACAGTTGCTTGCGATGGGCCTGCTGCGACGCATCGATGCAGAGACGGTGATCCTGCCCCGCCACGTCGGGCAGGTGCTGCGCGGCGAAAATCCCGGACCGACGCAGCTGACGGCGCCCGATCCGGTGGCATCGAAAACCACACCCGACGATGTCGATGCGGCGGCCGCCGGAGCCGTCATCGACCTGCTGCGAGAGATCGACGTCCTACTTCAAACCCTTGGCGCTGCACCGGTTTCCGAATTACGCAGCGGCGGACTGGGAATTCGTGACGTCAAGCGGCTAGCCAAAGCTACCGGCATTGGGGAACCCCGGCTGGGGCTGATCCTCGAGGTGGCGGCGGCGGCCGGATTGATCGCCAGCGGCATGCCCGATCCGCAGCCGCTTGATGGCGATGCTCCTTATTGGGCGCCAACGGTCGCCACCGAACGGTTTGCGGCGATGTCCCCCGCCGAACGCTGGCACCTGTTGGCCAGCACCTGGCTCGAGTTGCCGGCCCGGCCAGCGTTGATCGGCGGTCGCGGTCCGGATGCGAAACCATATGGCGCTCTTACTGATTCGCTCTACTCGACGGCCGCTCCGCTGGATCGCCGGCTGCTGTTGGGCATGCTCTCCGAGCTGCCCCCCGGTGCCGGCGTCGATGCGTCAGCCGCCTCGGCGGCGCTGATCTGGCGACGTCCACGCTGGACCAGGCGGCTGCAGCCGCACCCCGTCGCCGATCTGCTGGCCGAGAGCCACGCGATGGGTCTGGCAGGCCGCGGTGCGATCAGCACGCCTGGGCGCGCGCTGCTGGACGAAGCCGTCGCGCCCGAGGTCGCGGTCGAGGCGATGGCGCGGGCGTTGCCCGCACCGGTCGACCACTTTCTGGTGCAGGCCGACCTGACCGTCGTCGTACCCGGGCCACTCCAACGCGACCTCGCCGAAGACCTTGCCTCGGTCGCCACCGTCGAATCGGCCGGCACGGCGATGGTGTACCGCATCAGCGAGCAGTCGATCCGGCACGCTCTGGACATCGGCAAGACTCGTGACTGGATGCACGAACTTTTCCGCAGGCATTCCAAAACTCCGGTGCCGCAAGGGCTTACCTACCTGATCGACGACGTCGCACGTCGGCATGGTCAACTCCGCATCGGCATGGCCGCTTCCTTCGTACGGTGCGAGGACCCCGCGCTGTTGGCGCAGGCGGTGGCGGCCGCTGGAGAGCTGCAGCTGCGCGCCCTGGCGCCCACGGTGGCAGTGTCGCCCGCGCCGATCGCCGACGTTCTGGTCGCGTTGCGGGCCGCGGGTTTCGCCCCGGCGGCTGAAGATTCCACCGGCTCCATCGTCGACGTCCGGCCTCGCGGAGCCCGGGTGCCCGCGCCCCAGCAGCGCCGCCCGTACCGCCCCCTGCCGCGCCCCAGCAGCGAAACACTCAACGCCGTCGTCTCGGTGCTGCGTAAGGTGACCGCCGCACCCTTCGGCAATATCCGCATCGACCCGGCGGTCACCATGTCGCTGTTGCAGCGCGCGGCCAAAGACCGGGACACGTTGATGATCGGTTACCTGGACGCCGCCGGCGTGGCCACCCAGCGGGTGGTGTCTCCGATCACCGTGCGCGGCGCGCAGCTGGTGGCCTTCGATTCCGCGTCCGGGCGGCTGCGAGACTTCGCCATCCACCGCATCACCTCGGTGGTGTCGGCGGACGACTGAATAATGGGGCAGATGATTCGCGCCGGCGACGACGCAGAACGCAGTGATGAGGAGGAGCGGCGCACATGGCCGGAGCCGGCGACGACGCAGAACGCAGTGATGAAAAGGAGCGGCGCCATTGACTGACGGGCCGTTGATCGTGCAGTCCGACAAGACGGTGCTGCTGGAAGTGGACCACGAGCTGGCCGGCGCAGCGCGCGCCGCCATCGCACCGTTCGCCGAGCTGGAGCGCGCACCCGAACACGTGCACACCTACCGCATCACCCCGCTGGCGCTGTGGAACGCCCGAGCCGCCGGCCATGACGCCGAACAGGTCGTCGACGCGCTGGTCTCCTTCTCGCGCTACGCGGTGCCCCAGCCGCTGCTGGTCGACATCGTCGACACCATGGCCCGCTACGGCCGGCTGCAACTGGTCAGACACCCGGCGCACGGCCTCACGCTGGTGAGCTTTGATCGCGCGGTGCTCGAGGAAGTGCTGCGCAACAAGAAGATCGCACCGATGCTCGGTGCCCGCATCGACGCCGACACCGTCGTCATCCACCCCAGCGAGCGCGGTCGAGTCAAGCAGATGCTGCTCAAAATCGGTTGGCCCGCAGATGATCTCGCCGGCTACGTCAATGGTGAGGCACACCCGATCAGCTTGCACGAGGACGGCTGGCACCTGCGCGATTACCAGCAGCTGGCCACCGACTCGTTCTGGGCGGGCGGTTCCGGGGTGGTGGTACTTCCGTGTGGTGCCGGCAAGACGCTGGTCGGCGCGGCCGCAATGGCGAAAGCCGGTGCGACGACGCTGATCCTGGTCACCAATATCGTCGCCGCCCGGCAATGGAAACGCGAGCTGATTGCGCGCACCTCGCTGACCGAAGACGAGATCGGCGAATACTCCGGAGAACGCAAGGAAATCCGGCCCGTCACCATCTCGACCTACCAGATGATCACCCGCCGCACCAAGGGTGAGTACCGGCACCTGGAACTTTTCGAAAGCCGCGATTGGGGGCTGATCATCTACGACGAGGTGCATCTGTTGCCTGCGCCGGTGTTCCGGATGACTGCCGACCTGCAGTCCAAGCGACGACTGGGCCTGACCGCCACGTTGATTCGCGAAGACGGCCGCGAGGGCGACGTGTTTTCCCTGATCGGCCCGAAGCGCTATGACGCGCCGTGGAAAGACATCGAGGCTCAGGGCTGGATCGCGCCGGCGGAGTGTGTCGAAGTCCGGGTCACCATGACCGACAGCGAGCGAATGACGTACGCCACCGCTGAACCCGAAGAACGGTACCGGCTGTGCTCGACGGTGCACACCAAAATTGCTGTGGTCAAATCGATTCTGCAGAAACATCCCGGCGAGCAGACCCTGGTGATCGGCGCTTACCTCGACCAGCTCGACGAGCTGGGCGCCGAGCTGAACGCTCCGGTGATCCAGGGGTCCACCCGAACCACGGATCGCGAAGCGCTGTTCGACGCGTTCCGCCGCGGCGAGGTGTCGACACTGGTGGTGTCCAAGGTCGCCAACTTCTCCATCGACTTGCCGGAAGCGTCTGTGGCGGTGCAGGTTTCGGGGACCTTTGGCTCACGGCAAGAGGAGGCTCAGCGGCTGGGCCGGCTGCTCCGGCCCAAGTCTGACGGCGGAGGTGCCATCTTCTACTCCGTGGTGGCCCGCGACAGCCTTGACGCCGAGTATGCCGCGCACCGCCAGCGCTTCTTGGCAGAGCAGGGCTACGGCTACATCATTCGAGATGCGGACGACCTGCTGGGCCCGGCAATTTAGGGCTGCCCCGTGAGCAATCTACAGCGACAGGATGGTCGCCGACGCGGTCCCGGGTGCCCCGTACACCTGAGCAAGGCCGACGCGCGGGTTGCCGGGCACCTGACGCTCGCCCGCTTCGCCGCGCAACTGGCGAACCAGCTCGTGCACCTGCCGCAATCCTGACGCGCCGATCGGCTCGCCGTTGGCGATCAGCCCGCCATCGGTGTTGACGGGGATCGAGCCGTGAATCTCGGTGGCGCCGTCGGCCACCAGTTTCTCTTGCTCGCCGTCTGCGCACAGACCCGTCTCGGCCATGTGGATCACCTCGGCGCCGGCGTCGGTGTCCTGCAGCTGCGCGATGTCGACATCCTCGGGCCCGATGCCCGCCGCCTCGTAGGCGGCCTTGGCCGCGTACACGGTCGGCGAGGCGTCCTCGTCCAGCGGCGCCGACGTGGCGTGCACCTCGTAGGCGCCGTAACGCCGGGTACGGATCTCGCAGGCTGGCACATACACTGGCTTGTCCGTGAACTTGTGCGCGATGTCGCCGCGACACATCACCACAGCGGCGGCGCCCTCGTCGGGCGCGCAGAACATGTACTGAGTCAGCGGATAGTTGAGTACCGCCGAGTTGAGGATCTCGTTTTCGGGAATCGGCTTGCGGCGAAACGCATTTGGGTTCAAAGCGCCATTGCGGAAGTTCTTGGCGGCCACCTTGGCCAGCGTGGACTGGGAGATGTTGTGGTCGTGCAGGTACTTGTTCGCCTTCATCCCGAAGAACTTGGTGGTGACGAACTGCCCGTTCTGCGCGTACCACTGCGGCAGCGCCAGCTTGGCCGGGTCATCGGTGAACGCGCCGCGCGGATGTTTGTCCAAGCCGATGGCGATGCCGATGTCGTACCTGCCCAACCGGAGGGTGTCGGCGGTCTGCGCAATGGCACTGGCCGCGGTGGCACAGGCGTTGAAGACGTTGGTGAACGTGATGCCGGTCAGCCCGACCAAGCGGGTCACCGCGTCCGGATTGGACACTTCGTAGCTGCCGCCGAAGCCGAACTGGATGTCCTTCCAGTCCACACCGGCGTCGGTCAGCGCGGATTGGATGGCCTCGGCCCCCATCTGCATCGCGGTCTTGTCGAACCTGCCGAAGGGATGCAGGCCCACGCCGATGATGGCTACGTCGTTGGTCATCGCGGCCTCCTTCTGGATAGATGGTGGCGACCCGCTTCACCCGGCTCCTCCTTATGGTGGCGACCCACTTCGCCCGGCTTCGCCGCGCTCGCGATCGCCACGGCCGCGCTCGCGATCGCCACTGCCGCGCTCGCGATCGCCACTAGACCGGCCGGAACGCGAAGGTCATGACTTCGGCGCCCTCTTCGTCGGTGGTCAACGGCACCATGGTCAGTTCGACCTCCTGGCCGAACCGCAGCTTGGCCGGGTCGTTCTCGGTCAGCCGGCCCTCGACGCGGATGACAGCGTCTTCTCCCAGGCCAAGCTGAACCAGGCCGACGCCGAACGGCACGAAATCCTTGCCGGTGGGACCGGCGTAAGGAGCCCCGGGCGGGAAACCCTGGGTGGTCCACGCCACCAGGGTTCCGCGGCGCGGCAACAACAACGCGGTCATCTCACCGCCACTGCAGCGCGGACACCACTGCTGCACCGGGAACGTGGTGGCACGACAGTTGCCGCATCGACTTCCGATCAGCTGCGGGTTCTCGTCGGGCCAGGTGGAGATTTCGGGGGCGAGTGCCTTCTGCATCGAGGAGTCCTCCGTCTTCCGCAACACATATGCGCTTCCTAAAAGGTACAACAGCATTCGAGAAAAATGGAAACCACGTTCTCGCGATGGCTCGGCGGACGGCCAGGCCTCACTGGCCCCACGGGTTTGTGGCGCAGACGGCCGACAATTTGCCCACCTCTGAGCGACAACCCGGTCGCCTCTGGGCCAACGACCGCCATTGTCGCGCGGAGGCGGGCACACTGGACATCCCCACCCGAGAGACGTGTGTGGCAAATGTGACTGGCGCCGACCGAGCCCGCCGGCCGTCGGCATATCACGGGGAGTTATCGTGTCGGAGCCCCAAACGGGGAACCCGACTCCGGTGCGAGGAGGCAACTATGCCGGTCACGGTGATACTCGAACTCAGATTCAAGCCCGACGCGGTGTCTGCGGGGCGCGACCTGATGCGCCGGACGCTGCAAGTTACCCGAGCGTTCGACGGGAACAGCGGCACCGACGTGCTCGTCGATCAGGACGACGAAGCGCACTGGCTTATCTACGAGCTCTGGGACACCGTCGAGCACGACGAGGCCTACCGCAAATTCCGTGCCGGCGAAGGCAAAGTGACCGAACTTCCTCCGCTGCTGGCCGCGCCTCCGGTGAAGACGAGGTACGTCACCGCCGACGTCTAGCTCAGCTCAGGGCGGGAATCACTTCGCGTTCGAACAACTCGATGCCGGAGCGGTCATAGGCGGCTTCCGGGAAGTAGCAGATCGCGTAGTCGCACCCGAGCTCGCGGACTTTGCCGATCCGCTCGACCACCTGTTCCGGTGTGCCCGTGATCGAATCCGGGCCACTGCTGGCGGCGATCATCGAATCCAGCACGGCGTCGGGCACATAGCCGGAAAGCCGACCGCGGATGCGCTGCTGCCGGTCGTTGATTTCGGCGTCGGAGGTGCCGACGATCACGCTGAAGTTGGCCGAGCGCACGATCGCATCGAAGTCGGTGCCCACCTCGCGGCAGTGTTCTGCCAACACCTCGGACTTGTGCGCAAACTCCGGGAGCGCCGGGGTGAAATTGGTGTACTGCGCATACTTCGCGGCGATGCGCAGGGTCACCTTCTCGCCACCGCCGGCGATCCACAACGGAATGCCATTGTCCTGCAACGGCTTCGGTGCGACAATCGCGCCATCGACCTGATAGTGCTTACCGTTGAAACTTACTTTGCCGTCCCGCCAGGCGTCGCGCATGATCTGCACACCCTCATCCAGCCGGCCCAGCCGCACGCCCGCCGAAGGAAAGCCGTAACCGTAAGCGCGCCACTCATGTTCGTACCAGCCGCCACCGATACCCATTTGGATTCGGCCGCCGGAAATGATGTCGGCGGTGGCCGCCACCTTGGCCAGGTAGACCGGATTGCGGTAGCTCATCGCCGTGCACATCTGACCGAGCTTGATCCGCGAAGTCGTCGCCGCGTACGCCGCCATCAGCGACCACGCCTCGTGCGTGGCCTCGCCCGCGGGCAGCGGGACGGTATGGAAGTGGTCGTAGACCCACAGCGAGTCCCACGCGCTGCCGTCCGCGTAAGTGGCCAGGTCGCGCATCACCGCCCACTGGCTTGCGGGGTCGATGCCGACCAGATCCATTCGCCAACCCTGCGGAATGAACAGTCCGAAGCGCATGGTTAGTGACTCTAGCTGTCGACGATGCTGGCGCCGTGCCGCCCCAACCTCACAGCGAACGAATAACAAGGGCTTAGCGCGCTCCTGGCAGTCAGGCTGTACATGTGATGCATGACAAATGAGCGATCCACCCCACCTGCCAACGAAAGCAATTCGGCCGACGCGCGGCGTCGGCAAATCCGGGTGATGCAGTTGCTGTTCGCCGGCGCAGCCGCCGTCGCGACGCTCGCATTATTCAGCGCCGCGGGGCCGAGTGCCACACACGCCAATACCGCGTCTGGGCCGGCACCCCTCACGGCTCCCATCGGTATGCAGCTCGCGCAGAACACATCTGGTGCGGCGAGCGCGATCAACGTCGACGACGACACCAACCCAAGCTCCGGCGACATCTTCACCCAAAACGCCCAGGACCAGAGCACCGCATAACGCCAGCGCGCACGAGAGTTTCTGTGTCAGGAACTATTTCGGCATCGTCACGTTGCAGATCGCCCAGGCCTGGCCTCACTTGCCCAGTGCGGCAAGTGCGGCTTCCACCGAGTTCGCACGTAGCTCCTGGTACGGGGTGTCGGGAAACTGCAGGCAGCAGTCCTGCAAACCGCCGAACGCCACCACCGCGCGGGTGGACTGCGCCAGCGTCGGCCGCGGGCCGAACACCAGCTTGCCGAGGCGGTCACGCCAAGCCAGTACCTTGTCGATGAGGCCAAGGTCGGCCAGCGCTGTCAATTCGGCCAGCACCAGCACCAGGTCCTCGCGGTGCCGGTAGTGGAAATCGAAATAGCCCCCCAACAACTCGCGGGCATCCGTATGGCCGCGAGCCTCCTGCTCATCGACGAATTGCTCGCCTTCATCGATTAGGGGCACCAGGATGCTGCGCACCAAGTCTTCTCGCGACGAGAAGTGGTAATACAAGGCGGGTTTGGTGATTCCCAGCTTGTCCGCGATGTCCTGCAGGCTGGTGCGCTGCACGCCCTGTTGCAGAAACAGGTCGCGCGCCACGTCTTGGATTCGCTGCCTGGTGTCTGACCGTGGCGGACTCACTCTTCGAGCTTAACTGACTTACCGATAGGTAAGCATGCATGGTACGCTTACCGAACGTTAAGTAAGTGCGGAGGTTGCCATGCGGATTCTGATCTCCGGCGCCAGCATCTCCGGGCCGGTGCTCGCGTACTGGCTTACGCGGTACGGGTTCGAAGTGACTGTCGTCGAACGCGCGCCGGCACTACGGAAGACGGGTGGTCATGCCGTTGACCTGTTCCGGCCGGCGATGGAGATCTCGGAGAAGATGGGTGTGTTGCCCAAGATCGAGGCGCTGGCCACCGGCACCGACGTGTTGACGATGTATCGCGAGGGCGCGCGGCGGGCGGCCCGCATCGATCTCACCAAAGTCGTCGGCGCCACATCCGACCGGCACGTAGAGATCATGCGAGACGACCTCAGCGAGGCCTACTACGACGCTGGACGCGACCATGTCGAGTATCTGTTCGGCGATTCGATCACGGCCATCTCCCCCGACGGTGAAGTGACCTTCGAACACGCGGCGCCACGCTGGTTCGACGTGGTGATCGGCGCCGACGGGCTGCATTCGAACGTTCGGCGCCTGGTCTTTGGCCAGGACGCCGGCCGCACCCAGTTCCTCGGCGGTTACCTGGCGGTTCTGTCGGTACCCAAAACCCTTGCGCGCGAGGGGGAGATGGTCGTCCACGTCGGGGTGGGCCGGCTCGCGGGAATCTACACCGCGCAGCCGCTGGATGACGCACGGGCATTGTTCATGTTCCGCAGCAATCAAGAACTCGAATATCACTACCGAGACGCCCAACGGCAGCAGGAATTACTCCGCACCGCGTTCGCGGGGATGCACGAGACGGTGGACGGGTGGCTTGACGAGCTCGACCGCACACCGACGTTCTACTTCGACTCGATCACGCAGTTGCTGTTGGACACCTGGTCGCGCGGACGGGTCACGCTGGTCGGCGATGCCGGATACTGCCCGGGGCCCGCGGTAGGCGGCAGCACCAGCATCGCCGTGCTGGGTGCCTATGTGCTGGCGGGTGAATTGGCGCAAGCGCGCGGAGACTACGCGCAGGCGTTCGCGGCATACGAGCGGGAGATGGCAGATCCGGTGCGTCGCAGCCGCGCTATGGCGCGCGGAATCGCCAAGAGCCTCGTTCCAAACTCAAGAGCCGGAGTCTGGGCGCTGACCCGTGGCGCGCAAGTGATCTCGTTACTGCCCGCCGGGCTCACCAAAGCAGTCGCAAAACTGAACACCAAAGGGGTGCGACTCTACGACTCGATGCAGTTCAAGGAGTACAGCTCGCCGGTAGCCGGCTAGCGGCTACGCGGAATACCGTGAGTCATGGCTTCTCGACACAGCTTGTTCCAGATCTTTTACGGGCTCGGGTTCACCCCGTGGGACGGTCATGCGCTTTCGGAGCGGCTGCGGGAGCTGATCGAGGGAACCGCTGATATACCCGCCTTGCCGCCAGAAGCGGCGCTGGACGTCGGATGCGGCACCGGCGACTCGTCGGTATACCTCGCCCGGCATGGATGGCACGTCACGGGGGTCGACTTCGTCCCGAAGGCGCTCGATAAGGCCCGCGCCAAGGCACGTACTGCCGGCGTGCCGGTCGACTTCATCCACGCCGACGTCACACATCTAAGCCAAGCCGGACTCGACACACCGTTTCAGTTGATCGTCGACAACGGCTGCCTTCACGGTATGAGTGACGACGACCGTGACCTCTATGTCCGGGAGATCACAGCGGCCGCCGCCCCTGGCGCACGGCTGTTGATCGTCGCCGCCAAACCCGGTGGCCCGATCGGATTTCTGGGACTCGACGAGGCGGAGGTCGAGCACCGGTTCACGCCGGCATGGAAGCTGCTGTCGGCGACCGATGAACGACTGCCGTTTGGCGAAGGACCCGCAACGCGATTTACACCGGTCGCGTGGGTTCGCAACCGATTCGTGGTGCACTGCTATGTGCTGCAACGCACCGGCTGAGCCCGCGGTTTCAGTTGACCAGCGAGTCCGGCGGTAGAAAGCGCTCGCCGTACTTGTCCGCCAGCTCACGCGCCCGGGCCACGAAGGCCTCCTTGCCGGTACCGGCCGGCCCCGAGTAGCCGACGAGGTACTGCGCACTGCCACCGGTCCACGGCGGGAAGCCGATGCCCATGATCGACCCGATGTTGGCGTCGACCGTCGACGTCAGCACATCCTCGTCAAGGCACTTCTGTGTTTCGAGGGCCTCGGCGAACAGCATCCGGTCAATCATGTCCTGCAGCGGCGGCTGCGAACTCCCGGATTTGAACACCTCACGCAGACCCGGCCAGAGGCGGGTTCGCTTGCCGTCGACGTACTCGTAGAAACCCGCGCCCTTGAGCCGGCCGGACCGTCCGAGCTCGATCATCTTCTCCACGACGGCTTCCGCCGGGTGCGGCTGGTAGGTGCCCCCGGCGTCCTCGACAGCCTTGCGGCCGGCGACCGCGATCTTGTGCATCAGCTCCAGGTTGAGCTCGTCGGACAGCTGCAGCGGCGGCGCCGGGTAACCAGCCTGGGAACCCGCCTGCTCGATGCTGGCAGGTTCGACGCCCTCCCCGAGCATGGCCAGCGCGTCGTTGACGAAGGTGCCGATGACCCGGGAGGTGAAGAACCCGCGGCTGTCGTTGACGACGATCGGCGTCTTGCCGATGGCCAGGGTGTAGTCGAACACGCGGGCCAGCGTCTCGTCAGATGTCTTCTCGCCCTTGATGATTTCCACCAGCGGCATCTTGTCGACCGGCGAGAAGAAGTGGATCCCGATGAAGTCCTCTTGGCGTTTGACGCCGGTCGCCAGACCGGTGATCGGCAGAGTCGAGGTGTTGGACCCGAGCACCGCGTTGGGCTCGACGACGTCTTCGATCTCCTGGAACACCTTGTGCTTGAGGTCCTGATTCTCGAATACGGCCTCGATCACGAAGTCGACGCCGGCGAGGTCGGACGGGTCACCCGTCGGGGTGATCCGGTCCAGCAGTGCCCTGGATTTCTCGGGGCTGGTGCGGCCCCGCTCGAGCGCCTTGGCTTCCAGTTTCTCGGAGTACCCTTTGCCCTTCTGCGCGGCCTCGAGGCTGATGTCTTTGAGCACGACGTCGTAGCCGGCCTTCGCCGAGACGTAAGCGATGCCGGCGCCCATCATGCCTGCGCCCAGCACACCGATCTTGTTGATCGGGGTCTTGCCGATCCCCTCGGGCCGGGAGCCGCCGGAGTTGATGTGCTGCAGGTCGAAGAAGAACGCCTGGATCATGTTCTTGGCCACCTGGCCGGTGACCAGCTGCGTGAAGTAACGGCTCTCGATGCGAGTTGCTGTGTCGAAGTCGACCTGCGAGCCTTCGACCGCGGCGGCCAGGATGGCCCGCGGGGCAGGCATCGGCGCGCCCTTGAGCTGCTTGCGCAGGTTTGACGGGAACGACGGCAAGATGGCCGCCAGCCCCGGCGAGGACGGAGTGCCGCCGGGGATCTTGTAGCCCTTCTTGTCCCACGGCTGCACACCGGCACCGTCGGGGTTGGCCTTGAGCTCCTCCTTTATCCAAGCCTTGGCGGCGGGCACCAACTCCTCGACGGTCGGCAGCACCTCATCGACCAGCCCGATCTCTTTTGCCTTGGCCGGCTTGAATCGGGTGCCTTGGGCAAGCACGGTGACAAAAGCGTTCTGAATCCCCAGCATTCGCACCGTGCGCGTCACCCCGCCACCACCGGGCAACAGACCCAGCGTCACTTCGGGCAGGCCGAGCTGGCTGCCCTTGACGTCGGCCGCGATGCGGTGATGACAGGCCAGCGCGATCTCCAGGCCGCCACCCAGTGCGGCGCCGTTGATCGCGGCGACGACCGGTTTGCCCAGCGTCTCGAGGGTGCGTAGCTGCTTCTTGACCGTTTCCACGCTGTCGAAGAACTGGCCGGCGTCTTCCGGCCCGGCCTTGATCATCGACGTGAGGTCGCCGCCGGCGAAGAAGGTCTTCTTCCCACTGGTGATCACCACCCCGGTGATCGAATCCTTTTCCGCGACAAGGCGATCCACGGTCTTGCCCATCGACTCGATGTACGCGTCGTTCATCACATTGGCCGATCCCGACGGGTCGTCCATGGTCAGGGTGACGATGCCGTCGGCATCCTTATCCCATTGGATTGTGTTGTCCGACATGTGCTTAAACCCTCTCGATGATCGTCGCAACGCCCATGCCGCCGCCGATGCAGAGCGTGACAAGCGCTCGCCGGGCGTTGCGGCGCTCCAGCTCGTCGACCATCGTGCCCAGGATCATGGCGCCGGTGGCACCCAGCGGGTGGCCCATCGCGATGGCGCCGCCGTTGACGTTGAGCTTCTCGTCGGGGATGTTGAGGTCCTTCTGGAACTTCAGCACCACCGAGGCAAACGCCTCGTTGAGCTCGAACAGGTCGATGTCGTCGACGGTCAGGCCGGCACGGTCGAGCACCTTGCGCGTGGCGGGTGTCGGCCCGGTCAGCATGATCACCGGATCGGCTCCGCTGGTGGCGGTGGCCACGATGCGCGCCCGCGGCGTCGAATTGATGGCCGCCCCCGCCTTCTCACTGCCGATCATGACCAGCGCCGCGCCATCGACGATCCCGGAGCTGTTGCCGCCGGTGTGCACGTGGTTGATCTTCTCCACCCAGTGGTACTTCTGCAGCGCGACGTCGTCGAAGCCACCCAGCGCCGCGAGGCCCTCGAAGGCGGGCTTCAGCTTGGCCAGGCCCTCCATCTTGGTGTCGGGCCGCATGTGCTCGTCGTGGTCGAGAATCAGCAGGCCGTTCTGGTCGCGGACCGGCACCACGGACTTGGCGAAGTAGCCGCCCGACCACGCTTGAGCGGACTTTTCCTGGCTGCGCAGCGCGTAGTTGTCAACGTCTTCACGAGAGAAGCCCTCGATGGTGGCGATCAGGTCGGCGCCGATGCCCTGCGGGACGAACATCACGTCGTAGTTCGTCGCCGGGTCCAGCCCCATGGCGCCACCGTCGGAGCCCATCGGCACGCGGCTCATCGACTCCACGCCGCCCGCCAGCACCAGGTCATCCCAGCCGGAGCGGACCTTCTGGGCGGCGGTGTTCACCGCTTCCAGGCCCGATGCGCAGAACCGGTTCAGCTGCACGCCGCCCGAGGTAACCGGCATACCCGAGGCCAGCACCGCGGCCCGGGCGATGTCGCCGCCCTGATCGCCGACCGGCGAAACCACTCCGAGGATGAGGTCGCTGATCAGGTTCTCGTCGAGGTCGGGATTGCGCCTGCGCAGCTCGTCGATCAGGCCGACCACCAGGCTCAATGGCTTGACCTCATGCAACGCGCCGTTCTTCTGCTTGCCGCGCGGGGTGCGGATGGCCTCGTAGATGAAGGCTTCTTCGGACATGTTGACTTCCTGTTCGCCAATTGGGTTCCGGGTCTGTCTACCCAGCACCCTAACAAAGCCCCCGGCCAACCTGTTGGTTGGGCAGGATTTCGCTGGTCAGCGCCCGAACGTGACGCCGCGGTCACGTTCGGCGCCGAGCGTAACGCTGGGGTCACAACGACGCGTAAAGCTATGCTGGACCGCCATGACGGTGTCGCGACTGCGGCCCTACGCGACGACGGTATTCGCCGAGATGTCGGCCTTGGCCGCGCGGATCGGCGCGGTGAACCTGGGTCAGGGCTTCCCCGACGACGACGGGCCCCCCGCGTTGTTGAAGGCCGCGCAAGACGCCATCGCCGAGGGTGCCAACCAGTACCCGCCCGGGATAGGCATCGCCCCGCTGCGCCACGCCATCGCCGCCCAACGTTGGCGCCATTTCGGCATCGAATACCACCCCGACACCGAGGTGCTCGTGACGGTCGGGGCCACAGAGGCCATCGCGGCGGCGGTGATGGGCCTGGTCGAGCCGGGCTCGGAAGTCATCCTGATCGAGCCGTTCTACGACTCGTACTCGCCGGTGGTGGCGATGGCCTGCGCACACCGGGTAACCGTGCCACTGGTCCCCGACGGGCGCGGCTTTGCTCTGGATGCCGACGCTTTGCGACGCGCGGTGACGCCGCGGACCCGCGCGCTGATCGTCAACTCCCCACACAACCCGACCGGTACGGTGCTGAGCGCGGTCGAGCTGGCGGCCATCGCGGAGATCGCGGTGGCGGCCGACCTTTTGGTGATCACCGACGAGGTCTACGAACACCTGGTGTTCTCCTCCCCCGAAGGCCACCGCCATCTTCCGCTGGCCGGCTTCGACGGTATGGCGGAGCGCACGATCACCGTGTCCAGCGCGGCCAAGATGTTCAACTGCACGGGCTGGAAGATCGGATGGGCTTGCGGCCCCGCGCAACTCATCGCCGGAGTGCGTGCGGCCAAACAGTTTTTGACCTACGTCGGGGGCGCGCCTTTCCAGCCGGCAGTGGCCCTCGCGCTGGATACCGAGGACGCTTGGGTGGCCGAACTTCGCCGTTCTTTGCAGGCCAGACGCGATCGGCTGGCCGCCGGGCTGACCGAGATCGGCTTTGCGGTACACGACAGCGACGGCAGTTACTTCCTGTGCGCCGACCCGCGCCCGCTCGGGTACGACGACAGCACCGCGTTCTGCGCGGAACTGCCGGAAAAGGTCGGCGTGGCGGCGATCCCGATGTCGGCGTTCTGCGATCCGGCCGCAGCCCATGCCGTGGCGCAAGCCCAGGTGTGGAATCACCTGGTGCGCTTCACTTTCTGCAAACGCGACGACACCCTCGACGAAGCGATCAGACGACTGGCCGCGCTGCGGCATTGAGTCGCTAGGCAGCCGGACCCGAGCGCCCGGCACCCAAAACGCGCTGCCGCAGTCCCTCGAGCGCGGCGTACAGGATCTTCCTGCGGGCCCGATTGACCCAAAACTCGGGCAGCGGCGCCCACAGCTCCACGGTGATGGCGAAACGCACCCTGGTCTTCTCGTCGCCTTCCCGGATCAGGGTGTACTCCCCGTGTTGACCATGCTGCTGGGCCGTCTTCTTCGCGTCCCACACCATCCAGTCCGGCCCCCAGTGGTATTCGAGCAATTCCGTGTCGCCGATGCCGGTCACCTTGATGGTGACCTTCACGTGGTGCGGGCGTCCGTCGGGATATTCGTCGACGACTATCACGCGTTTGTGCACCGAGGACCACGACGGCACGGCAGGCATGTCGGCGAGCGCCTCCATGATCACTTCCGGGGGCGCATCAATGACAATTTCCGACGACGCTCGTACGGCCACTGCTACGAAATTAGCAATCGTGATCGCACGCGGACGCAAGAAAACGGCAACTACTTCGCCTTACCCGCATCCCTGTCTGCCACGACGAGATCGCTCAGCCCTTTAACCGCCGCATTGAGAACATTTTCAGTCGCCCGCTTGACGACAAAACCGGGAATAGGCCCCGCCGGTTCGACGGTGATGTCGAAACGCACCCGGGTCTTGTCGACTCCCTCGGGTTTGAGGTTGTACTCGACGTGCTGACCACGCTGCTGAGAGGTTCGTTTGGCATCCCAGATCATCCAGTCGGGACCCCAGTGATATTCCAGGACCTCTTTGTCGACGAGCCCCAGAATCCTGACCGTGGCCTTGACATGATGCGGCCGGCCATCCGGATAGCGATCGATCACTTCCATTTGTTTGTGTAGCGGCGACCACGACGACAACAGGCCGACATCCCTCAGCGCTGCCATGACCACTTCTGGCGGCGCGTCAACGACAAACTCCCGTGATGCTTTTACGGCCACTCAGTTCAACCTAGCAACGGCGCCCACCGCGCGGATGGTGTTCGCCGCACACAATTACCAGTCGATTTCGGTGAGCGGCGTTGTTGTCGCCGGCGGCGGCCCGACCGGACCGGTCGGGGTTCGGGAAAAACGCGGTGCGGGCGCGGCCTGTTCGACGCCATGGGCGGTGATCACGGTCGCCCGCGCCCGCAGATGAGGATCGGCGCCGGCCTCCCGCCAGGCCAACACCGGGGTGACACATGCGTCGGTGCCCGCGAAAACCTGTGTCCCCTCGTCACGGGTCCGGCTGGCGAACCGTTCGGCGAAGACGTCGTACATCCGTTGGTACGAACCGATGTCGAGTTGGCCGGGCACCTCGTCGGGCGACAGGCCGAGCCCGCTCAGCAACTCCGCGAAGAATTGGGGCTCGATGGCGCCGACGGCCACGTACTTGCCATCGGAGGTTGCGTAGCAACGGTAGAACGGGGCGCCGCCGTCGAGCAGAAACGATTCGCGCTCATCGCGCAGCGCACCGGTCGACTTCATGGTCCACATCATCTGGGCCAGCAGGCTGACCCCGTCAACCATTGCGGCGTCGACGACCTGGCCGATTCCCGAGCGTTCCCGCTCGTACAACGCGGCGACGATGCCCAGTAGCACCAGCATCGAACCGCCGCCGAAGTCGGCGACCAGGTTCAGCGGCGGCATGGGCGGCCGATCGCGATAGCCCAGCGCCGAGAGCGCACCGGTCTGGGACAGGTAGTTGATGTCGTGGCCCGCCGTGTGGGCCCGCGGCCCGACCTGTCCCCAGCCGGTCATTCGCGCGAAGATCAGCCTCGGATTGACCGCCGCGCAGTCCTCGGGACCGATGCCGAGTCGCTCGCACGTGCCGGGCCGGAAGCAGTCCAGCAGGACGTCGGCCTTGGCCGCCAG
>DASSGQ010000225.1:0-2714 GCA_035693385.1 Mycobacterium sp. | reverse complement strand
GCCACCGGAGAGCAACACGCCGACGGGTACGTCGGCGACCATCCGGCGCGTCACGGCAGTACGAAACGCATCCATCAGCGCGGCCTCCCAGTCGCGGACCGACCAGGACGCCTTGGCCGGATCGCGGCGGAACTCCGGTGTCCAGTACACGTTGTCGGTGTGCGAACCGTCGGGCTGAATCACCCGCACTGTTGCCGGCGGCAGCTTACGCACACCGCGGTAGATCGTGCGGGGTGCCGGCACCACAGAGTGGAAGGTCATGTAGTGGTGCAGCGCGTGGCGGTCCAGTTCGGTGTCCACGCCGCCGGCACGCAGCAACGCACGCACGGTGGATGCGAATCGCAGCCGGCCGGGCGCCGACGCCAGATACAACGGCTTTATGCCCAGCCGGTCCCGCGCCAGCGTCACCACGCCCGAGTCGCGGTGGGCGATTGCGAATGCGAACATCCCCTTGAACCGGTCGACGCACCGCAGACCCCAGTGGTGGAACGCCTTGATCACGACCTCGCTGTCGGCGGTCGAGAAGAAGCGGTACCCGGCGCCTTCAAGTTCCCGGCGCAGCTCCTGGTAGTTATAGATGCAGCCGTTGAATACCAGCGTCAACCCGAGATCACTATCGACCATCGGCTGGGCGCCGCGCGCGGACAGGTCGATGATCGACAGCCGCCGATGCCCGAGAGCCACTGGCCCGTGGGCCACTACGCCTTGGGAATCCGGTCCCCGCGACATCATCGCGCCGGTCATCCGAGTGACTGCGCCGACATCCGCTGTCCGCCCATCCCAGCGGATCTCACCGCAGATACCGCACATGTCTTCTGCTTCCGTTGACTGAAGTTGCCGTCTAACCTTCGCCGGAGGGTCGGGCGGTGAGAATCCAGGTGTCCTTACTGCCCCCGCCATAAGACGAGTTGACAATCCGCGACCCGCGGCTGGCCACTCGCGTCAACGCCGCAGGTGCGATGTGTGTCGACACCGATCCGTCCGCACCAGCCCGGAGATGGACGAACGCGCGCAGGTCGACGTGGTGCGGGTACAGCCCTTCACCGTCGAACGTGGGATGGGTCGACAGGTCGACCAGTACCTGGGCGATGAACCGCTCTGGTTGGGTGACCAACTCACGTCGGCGCGCCTCCAGCGCGGCATCGGAGGCTTCCGGCCCGATCAGCACGCCGCTTCCGCCTAGCCCGTCGATCGGTTTCACCACCAAATCGCCGAGGTTGGCCAATACGAAGTCGCGTTGCGCACGCTCGGCGCAGATCCAGGTCGGCACTTGGGACAGCGTGGGTTTTTCGCCTAGGTAGTACTCGATCATGGCCGGGACGTACGGGTAGATCGCCTTGTCGTCGGCCACGCCGTTGGCGAGCGCGTTGGCGACGGTGAGATGGCCGTGGGTGATCGCGTCGAGCAGCCCTGGCCGCAGCGGAGCACCGTCGTATCCGGTGGAGGACAGCAGCATGTCCTCGTCCATCCGCGCGTAGACGACGTCGATACGCTGGACGTCAGAACCGATGTGGCGCACCAGCTTTCCATCGCTCACCGATAGGTCCGACGGCTGCACCAGCGCTACGTCCATCTCGTCAGCCAAGAAGGTGTGCTCGAACCAGGCGGAGTCTTCCCAGCCGGCGGACAGCAGCGCCACCGCGGGCTCGTCGGGGGCGTGTGGGGGCGCCGCCGCACGCAGCGTCTCAAGCAGCATCTGTGGTGCCCGGTCGGCGTCCTCGATCGCGGCGGGCGGTTGCAGCTCGGGCAGATGCTTGCTCAGGAGCCGGTGGTTGACGATCGCGTACCCGACGCCCGACGGCACCCGCAGGTTGTCTTCGAGCACCATCCAACGGCCGGCGCGGTCGCAAACCAGGTCGGTGCCGCTGACGTGCGCACGCACAGTATTGCCGGCCAGGCGCCCGGTCGAGCGGAACCCGGGTGCCCGGTCGAGGGCGTGCACACCGATGATGCCGTCGGCGACGATCGCCTGCTCGGAATAGATGTCGCGCAGGAACGCGTCCAGCGCCCGGGCCCGTTGCCCTAGGCCCACCGACAGCTGTGCCCACTCGTCGGCGGCCACCATGCGTGGCACCAGGTCGACCGGGAACAGCTGGGCGCGGCTCTGACCGGTGACACGGAAGGTGACGCTGTCCGCGCGCTGCTCCTGTTCGATGCCCCCTTCCCGGAGCCGCAGCGCCGCCGCCCCGAGGCCGGCAATGGTGTCGAGCACTGGCCGATACCGCTGCCGCGGGTGACCGACGGCATCCACGGCTTCGTCATAGCTGACGTCGACGCTGCCACCGACGACGCGAACCACAGGGTCGCTGCCGGGCTGGTAGCCGAAAAGCAGGGTCGGGTCATCTCCAACGGTCGTCGCGGTGCTCGACCAGCGGCTGGCCGTCTCGGCGATCAGCTGATCGACCACGTCGGTGAGACGTCCGCGGCGGCGCAGCGCCCGCCGTTGCCGCGCCGACGACGTGCCCACGATCAATACCTGGCGGGTCAACTCGCTGACGATGTCCCAGTCACCGCTGTGTTCCAGTTGGGGGCGCAGTGAATGAACCAGCTCGGTGACCACCTCGGATGCCGGCTTGCTGGCCGGGACGCGGACGTCGACGAGGTCGCCCTCCAACCCCGACCGGGCGGCGCGCCACAGCGCGGCCCGGCCTAGTGCCGGGGACAGGACCGTCGCGGGGGTGCCGGCCCGCGAGGCGTCGATCTCGCGCTCGACG
>DASSGQ010000224.1:0-12679 GCA_035693385.1 Mycobacterium sp. | reverse complement strand
GGTCATCGGGAAGAAACTCACCGACGAGACGGCCGCAATCACCAAGTCGCAGCGGCATGCGGTGGATCGGGCCGTTTGACCGCGCCTACACGGCTACCGGCTCGGCCTCGTGGCGACAGATAATCTCCCTTGGAGCGCGATCGACGGAAGGACGAAAAGCCCTGGCGGACAACTACGTTGTGGACGATCTTGCCGGCTTCGTCGTCGACGCCGAGCCGGCGGACCTGAGCGGGCGGCCCCGTGCACTGATGAAACGAAACGTGCTGGACAGCGTTGCCTGCGCCGTCGGCTCGCTGGACGGTGAACTCATCACGACGATTCGCGAACACACCGAGCAGTTCAGCGGCGTCCCCACGGCAACGCTCGTCGGAGGCGGACGGGCGTCGGTCGATCAAGCCGCGTTTTTCAACGCGGTGCTGGTGCGCTATCCCGATCTGCTCGACACGTATCTGACGGTGGGTGGGCTGTGCCATCCCGCCGACAACTTTGGTGCCGTCCTTGCCGTAGCCGAGCATGTCGACGCCGGCGGAGCCGATTTCCTGCTGGCCCTCGCGGTCGCCTACGAGGTCCAATGCCGGTTCAGCGCCCAGGTTCCCGTCATGGCGCGCGGGCTCAATCACGCGCTGCAATTGGCGATGTCGGCGGCAGCGGGGTCGGCGAAGCTGCTGGGGCTGGACGCTGAGCACACGGCCAACGCCATCGCGGCCGCCACTGTCGACAACGTGTCCCTCGCGGCGGTACACGCTGAGCCGGTGTCGAACTGGAAGGGCATTTCGCCGGCTATCACAGGCATGCGTGCGGTGTACACGACCATGTTGGCCGCGCGCGGCGTCACGGGGCCCAAGTCCTTGTTCGAAGGCCCGCACGGCTTGGTGCAGCTCTTCGATCAGCCGATCGATCTCCACACCGCTGACCGAGGACTGACCTGCGTCGAGCAGACCTACCTGAAGCAGTACTGCTCACTCATCCACGGGCAGGTCATCATCGACGCCGTCTTGGCAATTCGAGGCGACAACGATCTGCGCGGTGCGGACGTCGCCCGGGTCACCCTCGAGGTCTTTCAGGGCGCGTATGACTTCGCCGGCGGGGGAGCCTACGGCGCCAAGGATCATCCGCGCACCAAGGATCAGGCCGACTACAACCTCAAATTCCTGACTGCGGTCGCGCTGCTCGACGGTGGGGTAGGCCCCGAACAGCTTGAGGCCGAACGGGTTTCGCGCGGCGATGTGCAAGACCTGCTGGCGCGTGTCGACGTCACTGCCGCCGCAGACCTGACCGCGGGCTATCCGCAGCGCACCGCGGCCCGTGTGCACGTGGTGACCCGCGACGGACGGGAATTCAGTCGCGAACAGGACGATTACGAGGGATCACCCACCAGACCGATGTCCTGGGAGCGCGTCGTCGACAAGTTCCACTGGCTTGCCGAACCGTTCTGCGGCGAAGCGCTCCGCGCCGACATCATCGCCGCGGTCGATCACCTGGACGAGATCCCCGTCGCCGAGCTCGCCGGGCTCCTTGGCGCGGTGAGTTCGGTACCCCAGCGGCCGCGCAGGCGACCGCGGTTCTGACTCCAGGCTCGTCGCGCGCCCCCTTGCGTGGTTTGCTGCCCGCAGTGAATGATCGGCCATGGGCAAAGATCGCGGCATCAACCGGTGGGAACTGGTCACTTGCGGGTTCGCAGGACACATCACCTATGCGCCCGATGAAAAGGCACTCGCCGACCGGCTGAGCGGTAGCACCGGTCTGGGCGACGTTTGGCGCTGCCTGCGCTGCGGCGACTTCGCCGTGGGTGACCCACACGGACGCGGGCCTGCCGAGGACGCGCCGATGGTCATGCGCGGCAAGGCGTTACGCCAGGCCATCATCATCCGGGCCCTCGCGCTCGAACGATTGTTTCGGGCGGTGGTGATAGGACTCGCGGCGTATGCGGTGTGGAAGTTCCGGGGCGCGCAGGGCGCCATCCAGGCCACCCTCGACCGCGACCTGCCGATCTTTCGTGCCGCCGGATTCAAGGTCGACCAGATGACGCTGGTGCACGAGCTGGAAAAGGCGGTGGCGGCAAAGCCATCGACGTTGGCCCTGCTGACGGCGATGTTGGCCGGCTACGCGGTGATCGAGGTGATCGAAGGCGTCGGGTTGTGGTTGCTGAAGCGCTGGGGTGAGTACTTCGCCGTGGTGGCCACCTCGGTCTTCCTGCCGCTGGAGATTTATGACCTGACCAAGGGCGTCACGATGACGCGCGCGGTCACCTTCACGATCAACATCGCCGCCGTGATCTACTTGGTGGTCTCGAAGCGGCTGTTCGGTGTGCGGGGCGGCCGCAAAGCCTACGACGAGGAACGACGCGGTGAGCAGCTCCTCGATGTCGAACGGGCCGCGGCGACCGCCTGACGCCACGCGATCCGGCCGGTTCGAAGGTGTACCGGTGCCACACCGAATCGCACCGGTGTGACGAGCTCCACTTTGCGACGGGGATGTGCCCTACACCACAAGAGGCCTTTTCGTGACGTTTACCGCGGCGCGGCGCGCTCGTAAAACAACCGCGGTGAAATTTACTGAAGCGGCTCACTGGCCGAACAGACAGGATGAAAACTGTGCCACCACTCCAAGCCTGGATCAGCCAGAACCCAACCAATCTCGACGTCGTCGCGCCGCTCAAGGCGCGCGCGTGCGACGCGTTGCAGGCGGTGCTGAAGAGCACCCCGCGCCGGGTGGGCGCCGACTCCCGCATCATGCGTAAGGGCACCGAGCGCTGCTGATGCGCCCCATGGCGGCGTCACCTGAGTGATCCGGCGCCTACGCGCCGAAGGGTTCGGTGTCCGGCAACTTTTGCGCCGCGCGGTCGCGTTCGCGTCGCCGGGCCCGCGAAGCGCGCAAATTCGCCGCGTTGCCGCAGGTCTTGACGTCGTGCCAGACGCCGCTGTTGTTCTTCGAGCGGTCATAGAACGTCGACGCGCATTCGTGGTTGTGGCATCGCTTGATCCGCCGCCAGGTGCCGTCCTGCTGGCTCAGCAAAACCTCCCCCCAGAGCGCCGACGCCACCCAACGCCAGCCGGTGCCTGCGGGTTCCAGCCGTACCTCGCCGGTCTGTGACAGCGAAAAGGTCGCGGGAACGGCACTAGTCCCGCGCTCGGCCGGCGGCTCTCCGGAGACTAGCCTCGCGAGGGTGTCGCGCAAGGCGCGAAGCCTCGACGCATCCGCGTCGCTCAGCGGCGGCGCCGCCACGTCCAGCCCCCGCAAGGCCGACCAGGTCCGGACCGCGCCGGACGCCCAGTCACCCGCGCGCGCGGCGTCTGCCAGCAGGTCCGATCCGTATCCGTCGATAGCCGCAGTGTTGAGGAAGTCCTGAACCAGCCCCAGGCCCCCGGGGGCCGCAGCGAGCCCGTAGCGCTGTGACGCACCCCATACCCAAGACATAGCCAAAATATACTTGCATATGTCGCGACAGTCAACTACGGTGACAGATGCAAAGGAGCTTCACTTAAGTCAAGGAGTACTGATCAATGGTCAACATCAAAGGGTCGACGGTCGTGGTTACCGGCGGGCAGCGTGGACTCGGCAAGGCCATCGTGGACGAGCTGTTGCGGCGAGGCGCGGCCAAGGTATACGCGACGGCGAGGGTTCCGCGGCCCAGCGATGACTCTCGCGTGGTGAGTGTCGAGCTGGACGTCACCAAACCAGATTCCGTTGCCGCGCTGGCTAGCACGGCGTCCGATGCGGACGTCGTGATCAACAACGCAGGTGTCCTCGGTGCGCCGAAATTGCTCAGCAGCGACATCGAGGAAGTGCGGGCCGTCTTCGAGACGAATTACTTCGGTGCGCTGCGGGTTGCCAAGGCGTTCGCGCCGATCCTGGCCGACAACGGTGGCGGAGCCCTGGTCGACATCCATTCCGTCCTGTCCTGGGTGGGCGGCTTCGGCGGTTACGGCGACTCCAAAGCGGCTTTCTGGTCGGCGACGAACTCGCTGCGGATCGAGCTCGAGAAGCAGGGCACCCTGGTCACTGGGGTGCATCTCGGCTACACCGACACCGATATGGTCTCTGCCTTCGACGTGCCCAAGAACGACGCGCGCCAGGTGGCACGGGACATCGTCGACGGCATCGAGCGAGGAGATGCCGAGGTGCTGGCCGACGATGTCACCCGCTCCATCAAGGCGGCTCTGTCGGGGCCCGTCGAAGCGCTCCGAGTGGGGTAGGCCTGCCCCGGGCGGCGTGTTTGGATAGCACCATGCAACCCGAATCCGAGGAACGCGTGGTGAGCGCCACCCGCGTGATCACGGCCAGCGCCGCGCGCATTTTCGAACTGATCGCCGACCCTGCCCTGCAGCCGAGCTGGGACGGCAACAACAACCTGGCCTCGTCGGCTCCCGGGCAGCGCGTCCAGCGGGTCGGTGACGTGTTCAAAACGACGCTGACCAGTGGGGCTGTCCGGGAGAACCACGTCGTCGAGTTCATCGAGGGCAGCAAGATCGCCTGGCGTCCGGCGGAACCCAAAAGGCAGCCGCCCGGCCACCTCTGGCGCTGGGAGCTCAACCCCATCAACGCCACGCTCACCAGCGTGACCCACACCTACGACTGGACGGCGCTGACGGACAGCACCCGGCTGGCCAAAGCTCGTTCGACGACGCCCGACATGCTCCGCGAGTCGATGGACCGGCTTGCCATGATCGCCCAACAGCCGGCCGGGGGGTAGCGCAAACCAACCGAGGGTGGCCGCGTAGGCGAACGCCGCGCCACCGGCTACCGTCACCGTATGGCCCTTCCACCACCAGGTAACGACCGCGCCGCCATCGTCACCGGCGCGTCGTCAGGCATCGGCGAACAGTTCGCGAGGATTCTCTCGCTGCGCGGCTATCAGGTGGTGCTGGTGGCCCGCAGCGCCGACCGTCTCGCAGCCCTCGCCGGACGGCTGGGACCGCAGGCTCACCCGTTGCCGGCCGACCTGTCCGACCGGACCGCGCGAGCGGGTCTGCTGGACCGCGTCGCGGCGCTGGGTCTGGTTCCGGACATCCTGATCAACAACGCCGGTTTCTCGACCCTCGGGCTGGTGGCGAAATCCGTTCCGGAGCAAGAAGTCAACCTGGTCGAGGTCGACGTGGCCGCGGTGGTGGATCTGTGCAGCAGGTTCCTGCCGGGGATGGTCGACCGCCGTCGAGGCGCGGTGCTGAACGTGGCCTCGGTGGTCGCATTCGCCCCGCTGCCGGGCCAGGCGGCATACGGTGGCGCCAAGGCGTTCGTATTGTCCTACACCCACAGCTTGCGCGGTGAGCTGCGCGGCACGGGGGTCAGCGCGACCGCGCTGTGTCCGGGGCCGGTGGAAACCGGATTCGCCGATGCGGCCGGACTTTCCAAGGAGGAAGCAGAATCCGCCTTGCCACGGGTGATGTGGATTCCCGCCGACAAGGTGGCAGAGGCCGGAATCGACGGTCTGGCGGCGGGCAAGGCCGTCGTCATCCCGGGGCGTGTCAACCGTGTCGCGTCGGCGCTGGCCCGGGTCGCGCCGCCCGAGCTGCTGCTGCCGGTGCTGGCGCGCAACCACCCGGCGCTAAAACGGGACTGAAACGTGCGTGAGGTTCAGCCGTTTTTGCCGCGGACCCACTGGAGCGGGCCGTAGTTCTTGACCCGGACGCTGACGAATCCGTTGGCTTCCAGGATGTCGCCGATTTCGTCGTCGTCGAACACGTACGCCCCGACATTCGGCAGCCTCTGCCAAAACCGGGCCGCCGGCCCGACGGTGGGAACCATGATGGCCAGCCTTCCGCCCGGTCGCAGCACCCGCACCATCTCGGCGAGGGCGGCCGTCGGATTCGGAACCAGCTGCAGCGCGGCGGTCGAGACCACCGCATCAACGGTCTTGTCGCGCAGCGGAAGCCGTTGTGCGTCAGCCTTGATGAAGCCCACTCGGGGTCCCGCCTCGTTGCGGACGGCGCGATCCAGCATCGGCTCGGAAATATCGACGCCCAGCGCCACGGCGTCCGGGCCGGCGGCGCGCGCCAGCGACGCGGTGATGTTGCCCGGACCCGAGCCGACGTCCAGTGCTACACCGCCTGCCGGGATGGCCAACCACTCGACGGGCACCTGCCATGCGCTGATCAGCCGGCGCGAGAAGGCTTGGGCGTTGTCGTAGAGCATCGACCCGATCGGTGACGCCCACGCCGCCTGGATCGGGCCGGTGTTCTTCGGGACGGCTTCGTCCCCGGCCGTTTCGTTGTCCAGCAGATCGAGGTAACCCCTGCTCACGTTCGGCTCTGCAGGCGGATCGGCGAGTAGATCCAGCGCTCGGCGTAACGCGGGAGACAGCGAGATGTGTACGTCGGTCACGCGTACTCCTTCGATCAAATACCAAGCGATCAAATGCCAAGCCGTAGGCCGAAAATCGGATCGGAAGCCAACTGAGGGTGGCTTCGACAAGCCCCGTTTCGTAGCCTACGCCGAGCCGTGCGGCTCCTCGACTCGCGCGATGTGCGATCGATTACCGCCGGACGGTGGCGTGCTCGCGTACCAACGCGTACAGCTGCCACTGACCCGGCACGCCTTTGAGCTCGCTCTCGCCGCGGTCGGCGAACCTGCGCCGCGACCCGGTGACGATGTCGCGCACCGTCGAGGACACCAGCACCTCGCCCGAGGCGGCCAGCGCGGCCACCCGCGCGCCGATGTGCACGGCCATGCCCGCGACGTCATCGCCGCGCACCTCGACCTCACCCGCGTGAATGCCCACCCGCACCTCGATGCCGAGCACCCGCACCGCGTCCACGATCTCGTCGGCGCAGCCAAGCGCGGCGCTGGGGCTGGTGAATGTCGCGACGAACCCGTCACCGGCGGTGTTGACCTCGCGCCCGCCGAACCGCTGCAGCTCGTGGCGCACGATGCTGTCGTGGTTGTCCAACAGGTCGCGCCACCGGTCGTCGCCGAGCAGGGCGGCGCGCTGCGTGGACCCCACGATGTCGGTGAACACGATCGTGGTGAGCAGGCGCTCGACGTCGGAGACGCCGCGCACGCCGGTGATGAACTCCTCGATCTCGTCGAGCATCGGCGCGGTATCGCCGACCCAGTACAACGCGTCTTCGCCCGGTAGCTCGACCAGGCGTGCTCCGGTGATTTGCTGGGCAAGGTAATGGGCATGCTCGACAGGACTGAAGTTCGGGTTGTCGCGGTGCAGGACCAGCGTCGGCACGGTGATGCGTTCGAGCCGGTCGCGCACGTCGCCCTCGCGGATCTTCCTGATGAAGGCACGCGCCATGCTGGGAGACGCGGCGCGGTTGCCCGCGTGATCCCACCACGCGCGGAACGCCTCGTCCTTTGCCACCGAGGGGGCGATGATGCCGAGCACGTCGAAACCCTGCTCGACGGCGTCCGGCTCGATCCCGACGGTCGTGAACGGATCGGCGGCGCTCAGCTCCGCCCCGATCGGATAGTCGGGACCACGTAGTGTGCGTGCCCCGCCGTTGACGATCACCAGGCTGTTCACCCGCTCGGGGTAATCGGCGGCGAGAACGAGTCCGGCCAGCGACGTGAAACCCGGCGCGAAGACCGTCGCTCGCTCACATCCGACCGCGTCCATGACGGCGACGGCGTCACGCGCCCAGGACTCTGGCCCCATCACGTCCAGCGAGGGGACGCGCGACGACAAGCCGATTCCACGCTGGTCGAAGCGAATCACCCGGCAGAACGAAGCCAGCCGTCGATGAAAGCGGTACATCGACGGCTCGAGGTCGACGCAGTCGATGGGAATCAATGGCCCGGGCAGCACAAGCACGTCGACCGGACCATCGCCGATGACCTGATAAGCGATGTCCATCTCGCCGCAACTGGCGTACCGGGTCCGCGGAACCGGCACCACGGGTACAGGTTAATGCAGGCCCCCGACAAGTCCCCGACAACCCGAAACCGCGCTAGCGGCCGATGATCGGGACCTGGGCGCCCGCCGGGCCAAGAGGTGCGGCCCCACAGCTGAAAACCGCATGGCCGCAAACATTTCGCCGTCCGGGGAGGCAACGTTCAGTTGCTGTATGCCCGGCGGCCGTCAACGACGGTTGTTGGTCCGCTCGCCGATGAGACAGGATCGATGGTATGGCCTTCGCTGATTCCTCGGTCGACTTTTCGCTGCTGGACGTTCCGAGGTCGGTTCCGATCGACGATCCCGAGGCGTATCTGCGCGCCGCGATGAGTTGGCATTTCGGCAAGGACACCGGCTCCGCGTTCTGGCTGCAGACCGCCCGGACGCTGGACTTCAATCCGTTGACCGACGTCAAAAACTTCACCGATCTGCGCTTGTTCCCCAATCTCGTCAACGAGCTGCGCCGCGTGCCGGTGGAGGATCTCATCCCGCGCGGCTATGCATCTGAGGGATCCCGGCCGCCGGTGCCCCTGATATTCGAATCCGGCGGTACCACGGGGGCGCCGAAACGGACTGTGCAGATGCCGGATTGGGTTGCCCAGGTGATCCAATGGCAAATCCAGGACTTCGCCACGGGTGGCTTTGTCGGAGGCCAGGGCTTCCTGTGCCTGATGCCGAGCGGCCCGCACGGTGTGGGCTACTTCTCCCGTCTGGTCGCCGAACGGCTCGGCTCGGTGTTCCACGGGATCGACATCGATCCCCGCTGGGTCAAGAAGGTCGCGGCCCGCAACGCGGCCGCCGAGGTTGCGGCTTACGTCGACCACGTAATCGACCAGGCGGTGTTCATTCTCCAGACGCAGCGTGTCGCCAATCTGCACACCACCCCGCCACTGCTGGAGGCCATCGCCCGCAACGACCACGTGGTGGACTTGGTGAACGACAAGATCCGCTACCTGTTGCTCAGCGGCGCGCACGTGGACGTGGACACGCTCGACCTGCTGCGCGACATCTTCCCGAACACGACGATCACGATGGCCTTCGGCAGCACCATGGTGCTTTCGCAGGCAGTCACCAGAACCGCCGACGGCGACGCGTTCGTGTTCGACCCGCGCACACCCTACGTGGTGTTCTGGGTAATAGACCCCGACACCGGAGACCGAGTGCCGTACGGGCAGCAAGGCCAGGTGGTGATGAACCACATCAGCAGGGGCATGTTCATACCGAACAACCTGGAGCGCGACCTGGCGATCCGGATGCCCGGACCGGCGGGGGAACTCAGCGATTCGGTTAGTGCGGTGCGGCCGGTGGCCACGTTCGAAGGCGAAGCCGTCATCGAAGGCGTGTACTGAACGTGGGGCACGAACAGCCCAGTGTTACAACAGATTTGGTGCTGATCGACGCGCTCGGCGCGGACGGCGAGTACCGCACCCGCAACCGCGAAGTCATCTTGACCACCGGCGGCGTTCCGGTCGCTGAGCTGAGTATTGTTCCGCCGCTGTATGTTTCGCGCACCATCGCCGCGCAGCGCAAGGTCCGTCCGCTGCCGGCCGCGCGGCGCGAAGCGGCGCTGGCCGATGCGGCCGACGTCTTCGCCACCGCGGTCATCGGCGGACTGGACTTCGCGGACTACGTTCGGCTGGCCAGCCGGATTTCGGGGCTGCCGATCGCGGTCACCCGCGCGGGGGCACGCGGTGTGGCCGACGCCGTGGCCACCGCGTTCGATGCGGTGCGATCGGCCCGGCCCGCGGGCGCCGCGGTGGATTGGCGCGAGGAGCGCACCCGCCACGGCAGCGCGGTGTGGGCGCGGCGCGGAGAGGTGTTCGCCGTGCACGCAGCCGGAAACGGGCCCGGCGTGCACGGCCTGTGGCCGCAGGCGCTCGCGCTGGGCTACCGCGTTGCGGTGCGCCCGTCGCGCCGCGAGCCGCTGACCGCGCACCGGCTGGTGAACGCTCTGCGCCAGTCGGGATTTCGCGCCGAAGACGCGGTTTGTTTGCCCACCGACCATGCCGGGGCCGACGAGATCATCCGGTCGGCCGACCTGGCCATGGTGTACGGCGGTCAGGACGTGGTGGACAAATACGCCGACGATCCGACGGTGGTGGTGAACGGACCGGGACGGGCCAAGATCGTGATCACCGCCGACCGCGACTGGCGTGACTACGTCGACCTCGTCGTCGACTCGATCGCCAACCTCGGCGGGATGGCGTGCGTCAACACTACCGCGGTGCTCTATGAGGGCGATCCCGCCCCATTGGCCCGGGCGATTGCCGAGCGGCTGGCAACCATCCAGCCGTTCCCGACCGACGACGAGCGCGCGATCCTGCCCAGCCAGCCGCTCGACAAGGCGCAGACGCTGGCCAACTATCTGGCGGTCAAGGCCGCGGGAACGACGCCGCTGCTGGGCGCCGACCAGGTGGTCGCTCCCTTGGGTGACAGCTACGCAGCACTGCGTCCGGCAGTGCACCTGCTGACCGAGCCGGGCTCCGGCGCGCTCACTGACCGGCTCAACGTCGAGCTGCCGTTTCCGTGCGTGTGGGTGTCGCCGTGGTCGCGGGACGCCGGCATCGAGACGCTGCGGCATTCGCTGGTTGTCACCGCGATCACCGGCGACGAGGAGCTGATCGACGACCTGCTGGCCGAGCCGACCATCACCAACGTGTACAGCGGCCACCACCCGACCTATTACGCGGCGCCCGAAATCCCCCACGACGGGTTCCTGGCGGACGCCCTGATGCGCAACAAGGGCTTCATCAGGGACTAGCGGCGAGGGAACGCAGCCCCGGGCCGGTCAGGTCAGCTGCCGAACCGTCCGCCCGGGGACGCCACCGTCACCGGCGCGCCGGGCCCTGCGACCAGGTGGCTGACCGCAAACGCCGCGCCCTTGTCGATCATCGCGCCGTCGTCCGCGTAGGTGTCGTGCGCGGCGAAGTTCATCCCGTCAGAGCAGACCGGGTCCTCGGGGGCGCACACCTTGATGGTCTTGGCCTGATACAGCGGGCCGATGGCGACCGGCGGCTCGTTGAGGAAGTTCATGGCCCGGACGTTAGGCATTCCGAAGAGCACGATTGAGGACACGTGGTTAGCCACGTCGGGGTCCATCGGCTTCGGTACCGTCGCCGGGTCGATCCCGTCCGGCACGGCGGCCGAGGTGACGAAGCCCATGATGGCCGCGCCCTGTGAGTAGCCGCCGAGCACCATCTTGGTGTTGGGGCAGTCGTGAGCCATCGACACGACGTGGGCGCCCGCGTCTCTAATACCGTCGAGACCGGTATCCCAATCGTTGCTGGCGGGGTAGTTGACCGGGTACACGTCGAACGACTTCGCGCCCACGCGCGAGCGCAGCGTGTCTGCGAATGCCTGCCCGGTCGGGCCGGGACCCGGGGGCTCGCCGGTGCCACGTGCGAATACCACCTGCACGTCAGGACACGGCTGAGCAGAGGCGGGGGGAGCGGCGACGCCGGCGAGCGCCGAGGCGCTGAACCCGCATGCCGCGACTACCGCGGGACTAAGGAATCGTGAGAGCTGGCGTGCGATCATGCCGAAATGGTGCCCATGCATACGTTTACCTAAACAGTGAGTTCTTTGGCGATTATTACAGATTAGTAAAGCTCGCGCGCCGGCGACACACGCCGCATGGAAAAGCCATATCTGCGAGCCCTGTGGGAACGGTCCGGAACGAGCCGGCAACGGCGGGCTGGCGCGCGGGCCTGGACTCCGATGTGGTCTGCTAGCCGTAACCCGAGTCGAGGCACCGGTGGAGTCAGAACCGCACCCTCGACGTGCAGTACCAGCGAATACGGCAGCGGACGTGAGCGTGATAGCACAGGCCTTCAGGCAAGCCCTTGACGCGGCCACCGACCGATTGGCCAACCCGGCGCGAGTGTCGGATCCCGACAAGCTGCGCGGCGCCGTTTCCGGCAAGACCGTCCTGGTCACCGGCGCCTCCTACGGCATCGGCGAGGCGACGGCGCGCAAAATGGCCGCCGCGGGAGCGACCGTGCTCGTGGTGGCCCGATCAGCGGACCGGCTCGACGACCTGGTGGCGGCGATCAACGCCGGCGGCGGTCACTCTGTCGCCTACCCGACCGACCTCTCCGACGAGGCCGCCGTCAGCGTGCTGACGAAGCAGGTCACCGAGAACCACGGCCCGCTCGACGTGGTCGTGAGCAATGCCGGCAAGTCGTTACGCCGCTCCCTGCATCACCAGTACGACCGACCGCATGACTTTCAGCGCACCATCGACATCAACTACCTGGGGCCGATCTGGCTGCTGCTGGGACTGCTGCCGGCGATGCGCGAGCGCGGCGGCGGCCACGTCGTCAACGTTTCGAGCGTCGGCGTGCGTGTCGTGCCCGGTCCGCAATGGGGCGCCTACCAGGCCTCCAAGGGTGCCTTCGATCGCTGGCTGCGCAGCGTGGCACCGGAACTGCACGCCGACGGCGTGGACGTGACGTCGGTCTACTTCGCGCTGGTCCGCACCCGGATGATCGCACCCACGCCGCTGCTGGGCCGCCTTCCCGGGCTGTCTGCGGATGAAGCCGCCGACGCGATCGCCAAGGCCGTCATCGAACGGCCCCGCACCAGCGCGCCGCCGTGGGTGTTGCCGGCCGAGTTGGCCTCGGTGCTGCTCGCGGGACCCGCCGATCGGGCAGCCCGGCTCTGGCACCGCCGCTTCTTCGCCAAGTCCGATGCCCACGAGGCCCGACGGTGATCGCGCCGGTATCTGAGGACGGCGTGGTTGCCACCACGGTCCGGGCGCTGCTGCGCTCCGGATTGCTCGGTCCGGTGTCCCCGGTCGCGGGCGTACGGCTGGCGCGCGAGGCGTGCCGGGGCGGCACGAAT
>DASSGQ010000223.1:0-3557 GCA_035693385.1 Mycobacterium sp. | reverse complement strand
GGTTTTCGACGCCTTGGTGGCCATCGGGCTGGGACAATGGCAGCAACTCGCCGACAGCGGTGCCACCGACGCCGACATCGACGTTGTGTGGGCGGCGCTGAACCCGCTGATTTTGACGTTGGGTGCGATCATTCTGCGCCGCCACCTCGACCGCCACCTGCCCGAACCATTCACCACGCGAACACAGCTGCAGCGCTGGGAGAAAGCGGTGGAGCAACTCATCTCTCGGGGTCAACTCCGCGGCTGACCGCCTCACTCGGAGTGGCGTGACGAGCACAACGGCCACCCGCATGCCGACTTAGATAGATCTCCTACAATATCGCTGTATTGCGTCAGGCAATATGGTGATATTGTCTTGGCCCAATGAAGTCTATGGCGGGCATCGGTTTCGAGGGGTGGCCGATGGCTGCTGGCGTGGAGTACCTGCACCGTACCGACCTTGTCGGTACGGGTACAGACCTGGCGTCGGTGTTGCGGACTTGGCTGGACAGCGAGCCGGGGACTGCGACGGTTGTCGCGCCCCCCGGCACCGATCTGCGCTCCATGCGCGTTGCCTGGGCGCTACCGCCGGCCGTTGACCTGGTAACCGACTTGCGGGGTGACCTGACCCGGGGGTCGTCGTTGGCGTTGCTGTCGCCCGATGAAGCCATGCTGGACGCGGCGGCTTTCTACCTCAACACGACGAGCCGGGTGCTGGTCGTGTTGGGCAACGATGGGCCAACGATCACCGGGTGGCTGCGCAAGCATGGCGCAACGCACATCAAGGATCGCAACGCGCTGGCGCCGCTGAACGGCGTGCTGGCAGAACCCGCGGTCGAGTACGGATTGCGCTACCTCCTGAGTCTGCTGGTGCGTGGGTTTGCGTCCGACGCCTTCGGCCGCGAACCAACCAAATCCAAGGCGATCTCAGCTTTTCAGGCCTTTCGCCGCGGCGGGGTGCCCCTCGAAGCCGGTCCGCTCCTGCTGGAGTTCCTCGTCAGCAATGGAGCGACGATCAGCGACGCGATCACCCTCAACGACTACGCCCGCCACGTCACCGACGACGCCGAGATTCCCACCCGCGCCGCCAACCGATTCCGTGACGACATCCTGCAGGTCTGGCGGGACGCCGCCGGACCCGCTTCAAATGATCTGATCACCGTCGATCGAGTGTCGCGTCGAGGCGATAACGACCCGCCCGAATCAACCCAGGCGTGTGGCTGAAACAACCCGAGGCGCTCAAAATCGACGTCGACGTGCGGTCGCCCCGTCAATCCTCTGGTTGAGGTGTGGACGATAGCAGCCGTTCGGCCGCGGAATACGGATCGTCGCGGCCGTCGACCACGGCTTCGGCGAGTCGATCGAGATCCGGCCGCGTCCGCAGCCGCGTTTGTGCCAGTGACAGGATCTGCGCTCGGGCGCGGGCGAGCCGGCGCGCGCGGCTGTCGGCGCGGTGGTGGTCGTCGATCGCGGCCATGAGATCTGTTATGCCCTCGCCTCGGGCGGCGATGAGACTGACGATCGGGGCCCCGGCGGGGCCCAATTCGGCGCGCAAGTCCCGAACCGTTTGTTCGGCGCCCTCCCGGTCGGCTTTGTTGACCGCGACAATGTCGGCGACTTCCAGCACGCCGGCCTTGGCCGCCTGCACCGCGTCGCCCGCGCCGGGAGTGAGGATGACGATGGTGGGGTCCGCGACGGCAGCAATCTCGATCTCTGACTGCCCCACGCCAACGGTCTCCAGCAGCACCACGCCGTACCCGATCGCGCCGAGCAGTCGGATCGCTGCCGGAACCGCGGCAGCCAGACCGCCGAGGTGACCGCGAGTAGCCACCGAACGGATCAGGACGTCAGAGTCGTTGATATGCACGGTCATTCGAATTCTGTCGCCCAGCAACGCACCTCCGCTGAACGGCGACGACGGGTCCACCGCAAGCACGGCCACCCGGCAGCCACGCCTCCGGTAGGCGCCGACCAGCCCGGCGATCGTCGTCGACTTGCCCGAACCCGGCGGTCCGGTGATGCCTATGACAGGCCCCGCGCGTGCCGGTGAGGGCCCGATACTCGCCAGCACCTCGTCCCGACGATCGCTCTCGACGAGACTCAGCAACCGACCGGCCGCTCGCGGAGATCCGTTGCGCGCACCCGCAATCAGGTCGGCGATGGACATGTCACGGAGCCGCAACCTCGATGACCGTCGCGGAACCCATGCCGCCGCCGGCGCACATGGCAGCGACGCCAATGCCCCCGCCGCGACGACGCAGTTCGTACACCAGGGTCACCAGCATCCTGGCCCCGGTCGCCGCCACCGGGTGTCCCAGGGAGCAGCCGCTACCGCTGACGTTGACCCTCTCGGGGTCGAGGTCGAGCAGCTTGATGGTGGCCACACACATCGCCGCGAACGCCTCGTTGATTTCGAACACGTCCACATCGGGGATCGAAAGACCGCCGCGGGCAAGGGCTTTCGGTATTGCTTGCACCGGCGCCAATCCGGTGATCGCGGGGTCGACGCCCACCGATGCCCAAGACCGTACGGTGGCCAGCGCGGGCAGTCCCAGCGCGGCGCTCGCGATAGTCAGTGCGGCGGCACCGTCGTTGGCGCCGCAGGCGTTGCCGGCGGTAATCGAAAAGCCCTCGATTTCGGGATGCAGCGGCTTGAGTGCGGCCAGTTTTTCCATGCTGGTCTCTCGGCGCGGGTGCTCGTCGACCGAGAACAGCCCGTGCGGAGTCTCGATGGGGACGATCTCCTCTTTGAAGCGGCCTTCATCGATCGCGGCGATCGCATTGCGGTGTGACCGTAGCGCCCACGCGTCCATCTCCTCGCGGCTCACGCCCGCTTTGACGGCGGCGTTCCAGCCCACGGTGATCGACATGTCGAGATTGGGTGCGTCGGGACGGTCCGGATGGGTCGGCGGGAACCAGTCGACCCACTCGCCGTCCACTTGGAACCGTGACCGCGGCGACGTGGATGCCGAGTTCACACCGCCGGCGATGACCAGTTGGTCCATTCCCGCGCGCACACTAGCCGCCGCGCTCTGCACCGCCGCCTGCCCCGCCGCGCAGTGCCGATTGTTTGCCAAGCCGGGCACCTGGGGCAGACCTGCGGTAATGGCCGCGTGGCGGGCGACCACACCGCCGCCGTAGAGACCCTCTCCCAGGATCACATCGTCGACCTGGGCCGGGTCCAGATCCTTGGCCGCTTCGGTCACCACGTGGTGCGCAAGGTCGAATGCATTTGTGTCGCGCAGCGTCCCCTTCCGGGCGGTGCCGATGGGGGTGCGCAGGGCGGACACGATGACGGCTTCAGGCACAGGTCTTCTCCAGTTCGGCGAACACTTCGACGAGCCTGTGCGGGACACAAGCACCACCCGCACAGACACGAGAATACTATTCTCTCAAGCCGAGAGTCATCCTTGCAAGGAGACGGTCCGCGTCGGTCGGCTCCCGAGCAGACACAGAATCGCATATCCCGGCATCGAATCGTGCGATTCTGCTGGGGACCCCCGCTTGCGGGGACTGCTCGCCAACCCAGGAGGCATCGTCGGCATGGAGGGGACAATTACGGTCCCGGGCGGACACGT
>DASSGQ010000222.1:0-7145 GCA_035693385.1 Mycobacterium sp. | reverse complement strand
CCGCCTCACCACCAACACCCAAACCAGCACGACCACCCAAACCAGCCGCACCGCCGAACCCAGCCTCACCGGCCAGGCCCACCCCGCCACCGACACCAGCACGAGCACCAAGACCCGCCTCACCAGCAACACCCAAGCCGGTCTGACCGCCGAACCCAAGGCCCAACCCGCCACCGATCTCCCCACCAAGACCCGCACGGCCACCCAAACCAATACCTGTCTGAGCACCCAAACCAGCACCAAACCCAAGGTTCAAGCCGGCCCCGATGTCGGCACTCAGACCAGCCCCACCGCCGAGCCCGAATCCGAGACCCAACCCACCACTGATCTCAGCATTCAAGCCAGCGCCGGCACCGAAACCGCCGCCAAGCGGCTCGCCCAGAAGCGGACGTGGACCGAACCCACCCCAACCAGGCCCGCAACCCGGACCGAAGCCACCCCAGCCGGGGCCACAACCCGTCCCAAAACCGGGCCCAGAACCACCCCAACCAGGCCGGGGGTCGCCCCAACCAGGCCGAGGCTCACCCCAACCATGCCCGAAACCACCCCAACCGGGCCGAGGACCATCCCAACCAGGCCCAAATCCAGGCCGAGGCCCATCCCAACCATGCCCAAAACCGGGCCGAGGCTCACCCCAACCATGCCCAAAGCCGTCCCAACCAGGTCCGAAACCGGGTCCGAACCCGCCCGTGCCAGGTCCGAATGCGCCCCAACCGGGCTGCCAACCGAACCCACCGTCACCGGCGTCCCAGGGCCCGGGGCCGAAGCCATTAGCCAGCCCCCCGTCAAACCCGTCCGCGATGGCGACACCGTCGCCCAGAGCAACGTCTGCGCCGTACACGACCGGGGCGACGACGTCACCCACCAGCGCGGCGCCGTCTTCGGCGACCGTGGCGACCGGGCCCTGGTCGTAGCCGCCATAGCCCGGGTCGTAGCCGCCGTAGCCCGGGTCGTAGCCGCCGTAGCCCTGGTCGTACGGCCCGTAACCCGGGTCGTAGCCCCCATTACCCGGGTCGTACCCATACTGGTCGGCCAGGACCTGCTGCAGACCACCGACCGGGTCGCCTCCGAAGTCCGTTCCGGGCATCGCATTAGCCGCCGCCATTGCAAACTCGTCCGGCGCCACGTTGACCAAGCCGGCGTCGCTCATGGCCTGATTGGGGCCATTGAAGAAGGCCTGAGCCGCTTCAGGGTTGGTAAACAGGTCCAGGATGTATCGGATCAGCGCGTCCATGATCGGTTCCCCTCAAATCTCTGAAGCCGTTCGCCGGGCCAACCGGCGTTTCCATATACACGCTATGGATTTCACGACTGGCCCGAATCGGGGCTCGATCCCCCAAAAGCCCAAGCGCCCATCGGGATCGATCGGGCTACCCCATTAGGGGGTTAGGGGATTGCGCGCTGCCCCGCACGCAGGCGGCAGCTACCCCTAATTGACCGGATATGAGCACGTCAAAGGCTTATCGGCGACCCTGCAGGCCGCCGTCAACAAAAGGAAAGTCAGCCGTGGAGGCCGAAGCCGTGGTGATCCGGCTCGACGGTGTGCGGGTGAGCCGCCGCGTGGGTGGAGTGGTCCCACAGACTCGAATCGTCGGCTGGGAACCCGCCGTGGTCGATGGTGCTGTCGGGAACATCGGCGCTGGTGAGCAGCACCGACGGCTGATGCGGGTCGGCCACGAACGGATGCGGATCGGCTGCCGACCCGGGGCCTCCGGGCATGGACGGCTGGTCGATTACGCCGTGTGCCTGATCGCGCTGGTCGACAACCCCGACGGGCGGGTGTGACGAAAACGCATCGAGCGCAGCGGCGGCCGCGCCGCTCGCCCATACGTTGCCGTGATCGGTTACGGGCGCTCCCGAGATACCGCCGGCGGGATTGGACATCGACAGCGAGTCCGACACCATCGGGATCAGATTGTTCACGTCTGCGCTGGTCACATTCGTAAGATGGGCGTCGGCGATCGCCTGCGCGGGGTTGGCGGCGTAACGCGCGGCGGCGTCGGGATCGCGTACCAGCGAGATCACGAAGTCAAGCAATGAGTTTGCCATCGCGCACCTCCGTCCCATGCCGTTTCCCATGCCGCCGACATCCACAGGAAAGCGCAGCCTGCTACCAAGATGGTAGCCATCGCCGCCGCGCGTGTGATCGGTGCGCAACCCACCTGCGGTGCGGCATCATTAGGGGGTGCCTCATTAGGGGAATGATGGGGCTACGGGGATGGCTGACCGCCCATTGGGGCCCGAACCAAGGGGGTACGCGACGTGAGTGACTACCCCGTCGACGTCCCACGGGGCGCCCGTGAAGCCGGCCAGGTCCTCGCCGGCGCCGGGACCGCCCCGATCAAGCTCCTGATCAGTGGGGGCGTCGGCACGGGCAAGAGCACCGTGCTTGGCGCGGCTCGGGAAACGCTGCGCGGTGCCGGGCTGACGGTGCTATCACGCCCGCCCGGCGCCGGCGATCCACCCGACGCGGCGTTGGTGATCGACGACGTCCAGTTGCTCACCGACGCCGAACTGCGCGCCGTCATCGAGCGTGTGGCCGACCCCCGCGCGACGGTCGTGCTCGCCGCGGAGCCCCAGGAGCAGCTGCGGGACCTGACCGTGGCCATCGAGCGGGACCGGGCACGCATATTGCTGGGTCCGCTCCCGGTCGCCGAACACCTCATGGATCACACCGCAGGGCTGCCGTTCCTGGTGCGCGCGGTCAGCGACGGGGCGCAGCCCCCGGCACTGGCAGCCAAGTTCGCGCTGATCGAGCGATTGCGCCGGCTCGACGAGCTCACCTTGGACACCCTCCTGATCATGTCGCTGACCCAAGAATCGGGGACCGCCGATGTGGCGGCCGCCCTCGGAATTTCGGCCACAGACGCGCGCCAACTGGTCGATCGGGCGCGCGCCAGCGGACTCATCGAACCGTCGCACCGCCCCCAATTCCTGCAGCTCGTGCACAACGCGGTCGCCCAGATCGTCGGCACAGCGCACCACCACGAAGTCGAAGCCGCCCTGTTGCGTTCGCAACTCGACATGTCGACCATGTCGCCGGACCTGGCGCTGCGATTGGCCGAGCACGGGCTGAAAGACGGCCGGTTGGCGGACACCCTGGCTCGGCAAGCCACGGCGGCACGGGGTGACTCCGTTGGGGCCGCGAGGCTATACCGGGCGGCGGTCGACGCCGGCGCCGAAGGGCTCGCGTCGCGAGTCGCCGACGCCCTGGCCCTCACCGGAGACACCGGGGCCGCGGCCGCCTTGGCCGACGAACTGCTCAGCTCGCCGGATTCGGCCGAACGCGCCGCGGCGGTCCGGATCGCCGCCAGCGTCGCCGCCCAGGACGGCAACTCAAATCAGGCTGCCGAACTGTTCGGCTGGCTGGGACCCCACCCGGACGCTGTGGTCGGCGCGGCCGCAGCGATCGTGCTCGCCGCGACGGGCGATCTTGCGGCGGCACGGGTCGCCCTGCGGCTCAAGGACACCGGCCCACCGACGATGGCCGCCCGCACCGCGCGGAGCCTCGCCGAAGGGCTGCTGCTGACCATGGACCATCCCTACCCGGCGGCAATGGCGAAATTGGGCCAGGCCATTGCGGCCGAACAATCCCTCGGCGAAGTGCTGCCGGACAGCCCCGCCGCGCTGGTGACCTTGGCCGCCGTCCATGGCGGCGATCCCGTCCGCGCCCGTAGCGTGATCGGCCGGGCTGTGCGCGCCGACGGCGACGTGCTCTTCGTGCGCCGGCACGCGTTGCTGTCCAGCTGGATCAAGATGCAAGACGGGCAACTGCCGGTGGCCGGCGCGGACATCGGCGCCGCTGGCCCCGTGGAGGTGCACCGACGCGACGCGTTATGGGCAGCGGCGCTGCACACCGCGATCGCGCGCCGCAGCGGCGACGCGGGTGCGCTGCACAAGCATTGGTACGCGGCCATGGAGGTACTCGCCGAGTATTCCGTCGACCTCTTTTCGCTGCTGCCGCTCGGGGAACTGTGGGTGGCGGCCGCCCGCATGCGCCAGGTCGACCAGCTGCGCCATGCCCTGGAGCAGGCGTTCGGGCTACTCGACGCGCTGGGCAATCCGGCGTTGTGGTCGGTGCCGCTGCACTGGGCTGGCGTGCACGCGGGAATCCTCGCCAACTCACCCGAGTCGGTCGCGCCGCACGGGCAGGCCCTCAGCGCCGCCGCCGGCGACAGCGCGCTGGCGCGGACGCTGTCCGTCGCCGGCCGAACGTGGCTGCGGGTGCTGGCCAACCACGTCGACGCCGACGAGGTCACCGGCGCGGCCCGGTCGTTGTCGAACGTCGGGCTGACCTCGGACGCGACCCGGCTGGCCGGTCAGGCCGCGCTGCAGACACCCGACGGCCGGGTGTCCGGGGCCATGTTGCAACTGGCCCGCGACCTGAAGTTGGGCGCCAGCCCCGGCCCGACGCCCGCCGAACCGGCGACCGGTGCCGCGTCGGTGACCCACCAGCCCGCGGCGGGGTCAGCGCTGTCGGATCGCGAACGAGAAGTCGCCGAGCTGCTGCTGCTCGGCATGCCGTACCGCGACATCGGCGGCCAACTGTTCATCTCGGCGAAGACGGTGGAGCACCACGTCGCCCGGATACGGCGCCGGCTGGGCGCCGGCTCGCGTTCCGAGATGATCTCCATGCTGCGGGCAATGCTGGCCCCGGACGCCTGAAGCGCAGGCCAAGGGCACCGATGAACAGGAAGTTAGGACAGCCTTTCTCGCATCGAAACCCGGGAAGATGTAACGATGAGCAAACCTGGCAGCAGCCAATAAGCACGCCGAAATAACTATGCATTGGGGAGACCTTCTGTGACCACGCAGATGCTCATCAGACTGGTAGTGGGCCTCGGCATGACCGCGATCGTCGGCGCCCTCTCGGTGCGACGAGTTTTCTGGCTGTACAAGCTGGTGATGTCCGGCCAGCCGGCCAGCGGGCGCACCGACAATGTCGGCACCCGGATCTGGACACAGATCGTCGAGGTTTTCGGGCAGCGCCGCCTGCTGAAGTGGTCGATCCCGGGGTTGGCGCACTTCTTCACCATGTGGGGCTTCTTCATCCTGCTCACGGTCTACATCGAGGCGTACGGGTTCCTGTTCCAGGAGAACTTCCACATTCCGATCATCGGCCGCTGGGACGCGCTGGGCTTCCTGCAGGACTTCTTCGCCACCGCCGTCTTCCTCGGCATCTCGACTTTCGCCATCATCCGGCTCCGCAGCGAGCCGAAAGATTATGGTCGCCAGTCCCGCTTCTACGGCTCGCACACCGGCGGCGCGTGGCTGATCCTGTTCATGATCTTCAACGTCATCTGGACCTATGTGCTGGTCCGCGGATCCGCGGTCAACAACGGCACACTGCCCTACGGAAAGCCGGCGTTCCTGTCGCAGCTGTTCGGCGCCATCCTGCGTCCGCTTGGTCAGCCCGCTAACGAGATCATCGAGACGACGGCCCTGCTGCTGCACATCGGTGTCATGCTGGGCTTCCTGCTGATCGTGCTGCACTCCAAGCACCTGCATATTTTCCTGGCGCCCATCAACGTCACGTTCAAGAGGCTGCCGGACGGGTTGGGTCCGCTGCTGCCGGTCGAGTCCGGCGGCAAGCCGATCGACTTCGAAAACCCGCCCGACGACGCCGAATTCGGCCGCGGCAAGATCGAGGACTTCACCTGGAAGGGCATGCTCGACTTCGCCACCTGCACCGAGTGCGGGCGCTGCCAGTCGCAGTGTCCGGCCTGGAACACCGGAAAGCCGCTGTCGCCCAAGCTCGTCATCATGGACCTGCGCGACCACTGGATGGCCAAGGCACCCTACATCCTGGGCGACAAGGAGACCCCGCTGGAGAACACCCCGGAGGGTGGGGTCGGCGAGGACCTGGGCGGCGAGAAGCACGCCGAGGAACACCACGTCCCCGAGTCGGGCTTCGGCCGCGTGCTCGGCTCCGGGCCGAAACAGGCGACCCGCCCGCTGGTCGGCACCGCCGCACAGCTCGGCGTCATCGATCCCGACGTGCTGTGGTCGTGTGTGACCTGCGGCGCGTGCGTCGAGCAGTGTCCGGTGGACATCGAGCACATCGACCACATCGTCGATATGCGCCGCTACCAGGTGATGATGGAGTCGGAGTTCCCCTCTGAGCTGTCGGTGCTGTTCAAGAACCTGGAGGCCAAGGGCAACCCGTGGGGCCAGAACGCCGCGGACCGGACGAACTGGATCGACGAGGTCGACTTCGACGTCCCGGTTTACGGCGAGGACGTGGACAGCTTCGACGGCTTCGAGTACCTGTTCTGGGTGGGCTGCGCGGGCGCTTACGACGACAAGGCGAAAAAGACCACCAAGGCCGTCGCCGAACTGCTCGCCATCGCCGGGGTGAAGTACCTGGTGTTGGGCACGGGCGAATCCTGCAACGGCGACTCGGCGCGCCGCTCGGGCAACGAGTTCCTGTTCCAGCAGCTGGCAGCGCAGGCCGTCGAGACGCTGGACGGGCTGTTCGAGGGCGTGGAGACCGTCGACCGCAAGATCGTCGTCAGCTGCCCGCACTGCTTCAACACCCTTGGCAAGGAATACCGGCAGCTGGGCTCCAACTACACCGTGCTGCACCACACCCAGCTGCTCAACCGGCTGGTCCGCGACAAGAAGCTGGTTCCCGTGAGCTCCGTCTCCCAGGACATCACTTATCACGACCCGTGTTACCTGGGTCGGCACAACAAGGTGTACGAGGCGCCGCGGGAGTTGATCGGGGCCGCCGGGGCGAAACTCACCGAGATGCCGCGGCACGCCGAGCGCAGCTTCTGCTGCGGCGCGGGCGGCGCCCGGATGTGGATGGAAGAGCACATCGGCAAGCGGATCAACCACGAACGCGTCGACGAGGCGCTGGCCACCAACGCCACCACGATCGCCACCGGCTGCCCGTTCTGCCGGGTCATGGTCACCGACGGTGTCAACGATCGGCAGGAAGAAGCCGGTCGCAGCGGTGTTGAGGTGCTCGATGTGGCCCAAGTGCTGCTCGGGTCGCTCGACTCCGACCAGGCGAAGCTGCCGGCGAAGGGCACGGCCGCCAAAGAGGCGGCGCAGCGCGCCCCGAAGGCGGCCCCCGAGCCGAAGCCGGAACCCACGGCCGCTGCACTTGCCGAGGCTCCAGAGAGACCCGCCGAGCAGCC
>DASSGQ010000221.1:0-7201 GCA_035693385.1 Mycobacterium sp. | reverse complement strand
TGGGCGGTGGCGGCCCCGTCAACGGCGGGGGTCTCCCGGCCGAGCACAGCCCGGTCGTCCCGAGCGGGCAAGCCCCGGTCATTCAGGGCGGCGGCGCCGGGGTCGGTGGCCACGCGGCTCCTCCGTCGAACCCCGGCCCGGTAATCCAGAGCCCCGGCGGCGGCACCCCGGCTGGCGGCTCAATCGCCGGTGGTGCCGGTGGCGGAGCCCATGGCCAGATTCTCGGTCAAGAAGGCGCCACACTGGGCGGTGGCGGCCCCGTCAACGGCGGGGGTCTCCCGGCCGAGCACAGCCCGGTCGCTCCGAGCGGGCAAGCCCCGGTCATTCAGGGCGGCGGCGCCGGCGTCGGTGGCCACGCGGCTCCTCCGTCCAACCCCGGCCCGGTGATCCAGAGCCCGGGTGGCGGTGGACCGACCAGCCACGGCGGCGCAGGCACACCGGTGATCCAGCAGCCCGCACAGGCACCGGCTCACGCACCTGCTCAGGCTCCGGCTCACGCACCTACTCAGCCTCCGGTTCAGCATGCGCCCGCTCCGGTTCAGCACGCGCCTGCTCCGGCTCCGGTTCAGCACGCGCCGGCTCCGGTTCAGCACGCGCCCGCTCCGGTTGAGCACTCGCCGGCCCCGGCTCCGCACAGCCCGTCGGTGTTTGAGGGCACGCCGCACGAGCCCGCACCGGTGCATGCTCCCGCACCGGCACCTCACCCGGCGCCGGCAACACATCCAGCAGGGCCGCACGGATTCTGATCCGGGCACCCTGGCGAGTCGGCGGGGATCCGTTTGGTCCCCGCCGTTTCGCGAATACCGTGATCTCAGTGCATCGCAGCGAGAAAGTGGGGCAGTACGGTGACCCAACCCGATGACCCGCGGCGGGTCAACGTCATCATCGAATTGATCGACCACACCGCCGCGATCGCCGAACTCAACGACCGCGATGACCTCGCCCAGCGACTGGTGCGAGCGCGCGAGCGAATTCTCGATCCGCGTATCCGGGTGGTGATCGCCGGGCAGCTCAAACAAGGCAAGAGCCAGTTGCTCAACTCGCTGCTGAACTTGCCCGTGGCGCGAGTCGGCGACGACGAGGCCACGGTGGTGATCACCGTCGTCAGCTATGGCGACCCGCCGTCGGCTCGGCTGATCGTGGCCGCGGGACCCAACGGCGAACCCGCCGCCGTCGACATCCCGGTCGATGACATCAACACCGATCTGCGGCGAGCCCCGCAAGCCAGCGGCCGCGAAGTGCTGCGCGTCGAGATCGGTGCGCCCAGCCCGCTCCTGCAGGGCGGGCTGGCGTTCGTCGACACCCCCGGCGTGGGTGGTCACGGGCAGCCGCACTTGTCGGCGACGCTCGGGCTGCTGCCGGATGCCGACGCCCTGTTGATGGTCAGCGACACGAGCCAGGAGTTGACCGAACCGGAGATGCGGTTCCTCCGCCAGGCGCACCAGATCTGCCCCGTCGCCGTGCTCGCGGCCACCAAAACCGACCTGTACCCGCACTGGCGCGAGATCGTCAACGCCAACGCCGGTCACCTACAGCGCGCGGGCGTGCCGATTCCGATCCTGCCGGTGTCGTCGCTGTTACGCAGCCACGCCGTCACGCTCAACGACAAGGAACTCAACGACGAGTCCAATTTCCCAGCGATCGTCAAGTTCCTCAGCGAGAAGGTGCTGTCCCGCGAGACGGACCGGGTGCGCGATCAGATTCTCTCCGAAATCCGCTCGGCGGCAGAACATTTGGCCACTTCGGTGGGTTCCGAGCTGGCGGTCGTCGACGACCCGGACCTGCGTGACCGGCTCGCCGACGATCTGGAGCGGCGCAAACGGGATGCGCAGGACGCCCTCAACCAGTCCGCGCTGTGGCAGCAGGTGCTCAACGACGGGTTCACCGACCTGTACGCCGACGTCGACCACGACATGCGCGCCCGCTTCCGCACCCTCACCGAGGACATCGAGCGCCAGATCGATTCGTGTGACCCGACCCGGCATTGGGCTGAGATCGGCACCGACGTGGAGAACGCGGTCGCGACCGCCGTCGGGGACAACTTCGTGTGGGCCTACCGGCGGTCTGAGGCCCTGGCCGACGACGTGGCCCAGTCGTTCCTCGACGCGGGCCTGGACTCGGTCATGTCTCCCGAACTGACCGGGCGTCTGATGGGTGGCGATTTCGGACGACTCAAGTCCCTGGCCGAGCTGGAATCAAAGCCGGCCGGTAAGGGGCAGAAGGTGGTCACCGGACTGCGGGGCTCCTACGGCGGTGTGGTGATGATCGGCATGCTGTCGTCGGTAGCCGGGCTGGGCCTGTTCAACCCGCTGTCGGTGGGGGCCGGGCTCGTGTTGGGCCGCATGGCCTACAAGGAGGACAAGGAGAACCGTCTGCTGCGGGCACGCGCCGAGGCCAAAACCAACGTGCGGCGCTTTGTCGACGACGTGTCGTTCGTGGTCGGTAAGGAGTCGCGCGATCGGCTCAAGACCATCCAGCGCACACTGCGCGACCACTACCGCGACATCGGCAATGAGATCACCCGCTCGCTCAACGAATCACTGCAGGCCACCATCGCCGCGGCGCACATCGAAGAAGCCGAGCGAGACAATACGATTCGTGAACTGGAGCGGCAACTCAACATCCTGGAGCAGGTCATCGACAATGTGGATAAGCTGACGCCCCCGGTGACCGTAGGACGGTCGTGAGCACCAGCGATCAGGTCCGCGCGATTCTCGGCGGAACCATCCGGGCCTACCGGAGCGAGCCGGAGTACCGGCAGCGCGCGGACGTCTTCCACGAATTGGACCGCATCGGCGCGCGCCTGGCCGAACCGATCCGCATCGCGCTGGCCGGCACCCTCAAGGCCGGAAAGTCCACTCTGGTCAACGCTTTGGTGGGCGAGGACATCGCCCCGACCGATGCCACCGAGGCGACGCGGATAGTGACCTGGTTCCGACACGGCCCGACACCGAAAGTCACCGCCAACCATTGGGGCGGTCGGCATTCCAACGTTCCGATCAACCGAAGCGACGGCCTGACGTTCGACTTCCGGACGCTCAATCCCGGTGACGTGGTCGACTTGGACGTCGAATGGCCGGCGCAAGAGCTGGTCAACACCACCATCGTCGACACTCCGGGGACGTCATCGTTGACGCGGGATGCCTCCGAACGCACCCTGCGACTGCTGGTGCCGCCCGACGGGGTGCCACGGGTCGACGCGGTGGTGTTCCTGTTGCGCACGCTTAATGCCGCCGACGTTGCGCTGCTCAAACAGATCGGCCATCTCGTCGGCGGCTCGGCGGGAGCGCTGGGCATCATCGGTGTCGCGTCGCGCGCCGACGAGATCGGCGCGGGTCGCATCGACGCCATGCTGTCGGCCGCCGACGTGGCCAAGCGGTTCACCAGCGAGATGAATCAGACGGGCATCTGCCAGGCGGTGGTGCCGGTGTCCGGACTGCTCGCCCTGACCGCACGCACGCTGCGCCAGAGCGAGTTCATCGCGCTGCAGAAGCTCGCCGGCGCCGACAGCGCGGCGCTCAGCAAGGCCATGTTGAGCGTGGATCGCTTCGTGCGGCCCGACAGCCTGTTACCCGTCGACGCCGCGACGCGCGCGCAGTTGCTGGAGCGGTTCGGCATGTTCGGCATCCGGATTTCCATCGGCGTGCTGGCCGCCGGAGTCACCGACGCCGCGGGCCTGGCCGACGAGCTGCTGGAGCGCAGCGGGCTGGTGGCGCTGCGTCAGGTCATCGACCAGCAATTCGCGCAACGCTCCGACATGCTCAAGGCGCACACCGCGCTGGTGTCGTTGCGCCGATTCGTCGAGGCCTTTCCCATCGTGGCGACGCCGTACATCATCGCCGATATCGACCCGCTGCTGGCCGACACGCACGCCTTCGAGGAACTGCGACTACTCAGTCAATTGCATTCACGCCCAACGACTTTGAACGAGGACGAGATCTTCTCGCTGCGCCGCGTCATCGGCGGCTCGGGCACCGACCCGGCCAGCAGGCTGGGCCTGAATCCGCAGGATCCCTACGGGCCGGAGGGTGCGCGCGCTGCATTCGCCGCCGCGCAACGCTGGCGCCGCCGGGCCGAGCACCCCCTCAACGACCCGTTCACCACCAGGGTCTGCCGCGCTGCGGTGCGCAGCGCCGAGGCGATGGTCGCCGATTTCGCCGCACGCGGTTACGACATGTCCAACGTTCAGCCGCGTTAACGCCGGAACGGGGGTTCAGGGCGGAAGGGCGGCGGCCTTTCCCGCGTCGGAGTGGGCGGCGCGGTCGTGGTTGCCGTCGATGTCGTGGTCGGTGGGGCGCTCGTGGTGGTAGTGGTCGTCGTCGGGGGCTGGCTGGTCGTCGTTGTCACGGGCGGCTCCGTGGACGACGGCGGCGGCGCGGGGATCACCGTCACCGTGGTGGTGTCGTTCGGCCCGGTAATGGTGACCGTTTGCGACGTTTGGGGTGGTGCCGGTTGGTTCGGCGGGGTGTTGTTGACCGGGTTGTTTTTGGTGCGGCCCAACGTCAGCGCCAACAGCACCGCCACCAGCACGGCCCCGGCCGCGCCGGCCACGCTCAACACGAGCGCCGTGCGCTTGTACCACGGCAGCGCCGCCGTCGCGGCGGGGTAGCGGTCGCCGTCCGCAGCGCCGAATTCCGTTGCTTCCCGGCCGTATTCGCCGGTCATGTCGGGTCCCGTATAGGGCACCGGCTCGTCCGCGCCGTCGGCGTCCTGTGACCAAGCCAGCGCGCTTTCGCGCTCGGTCACCTGGGCGGTGACCATTTCGGTCGGGGTCTCGACCATGGGGCTCGCGGTGGTTGGAACGCCCGCCGACGCCTGCCGCTCGCCGAGCACCGCCGCGCCGATGGCGGCGCTGAACTCCGGTTGCGGCGCGGTGTGGATCGGTACCTGCAGCGTGCCCGACAGGCGCGTGATGATCAGTGGAATGCTGGCGCCGCCGCCGACAATTGCCACTGCCGACAGTTGGGATCTCTGAATCCCGTTGCGCTGCAACGTGTCCTCTACGGTGCCGACGAATCGGTCCAGCGGTTCGGAGATGAGTTGCTCGAATTCGGTGCGGGACAGCCGGACATCGTCTCCCGACCCCGTCGCAACCGCGGTCACCGTCGCCGTCGACAGTTGTTCTTTGGCGCGGCGGCATTGGCCGAGCAGGCGGGACTGGGAGCCGATCCGCGTGGTGCTCGCGGGATCGGCGCCAGTGACATCGGCGACAGTGCGCTGCACGTGATCGAGGACGAGCTGATCGATCGCGTCGCCAGAGAAATCGGCGTCGCGCACCGACGGCCCGATCTGCGCAAGATTCGACCCGGCGTTGGTCAGCGTGACGTTGGTGCCGCCGGCTCCGAAATCACACAAAGCGACAACGCCGTTGGTCGGGAATCCCCGCGTGGTGCGAAGCGCGGCGAGCGCGGCCGTGGCGTCGGAGACCAAAACCGGAGGCACCCCGGCGCGCGCCAGGTCCGGCTGGGCGAAAAACTCCTCGCGCAGCGCGCTGGACTGTGCCTCGGACCAATAGGCGGGGATCGCGATGGTGACCGGCGTTCCGTAGCCGACGGTGCGTGCCATCGCTTCGATCGCTTCGACGGTCAGCGCCGCCCCGGCGTACTTCGTCCCGTCGGCCGCCACCAGCGGCGCCCGGTCGCCGACCCGCTCGACGAATCCCCGCAGCACCAGCCCCGGTTCGGTCAGGTTCGGGTTCTCTTCCGGCAGACCGGCTTCGGTCGGCCGGTGCTCGAACAGCGTCACCACGGAACTGCGGGTCACCGGGGCGCTACCCACGCGCGCCGCAACCAGGTTGGCCACCCCGATCGACAACCCGAGCGACTCGCTCATGGCGCACACCCCTGTGTCTGTTGGCTTGCCGGCGATCGCGCGGCGGTCGTCACCATAACGGTTGCGGCTTTCAGCGAGTCTAGGAGCGAGGCCGGCTCACAGGCCTTGCGGCAGTGCGATCACGGCGGGCGGCGACGGCGGCGTGATCACCAAGGGCAGGTATAGGAATGCCCCGATCAAGGCGATCAGTTCGCACCAGGTCGCGATCGGCTCCATGACCGCCGACGCTATCGGCGCCGACCAGACGCATTCCGTCGCCACGCGCGTCGCTACCGTTCAGCAGCCAAAGCGTGATCTGACCGCGACCGGCTTAGTCGGTGAGGCCGGGTGGCAGGGTGATCACGGTCGGCACCTCGGGAATGGTGATCACCGACGGCAGGGGCGGCAGGTGATGCCGGTGGGTGGGCTGCTGCTGGGTTGGCTGACGCGTCGGCGGCTCGACCGCGCTGCTGGTGGGCGGCGCGGTAGGCGTCGTGGTCGTCGCACTGCTGGTCGGTGGCGTCGTGGAGGGCGTCGTGGAAGTTACCGTGGCGGGGGTCGTGGTCGTGCTGGTGCCCGGCGTATACCCGCCGCCCTCGCCCTGAATGAGCTCGATGATGCCGTAGATGATGAGGCCGATCAGGATCAGAACGGCGACAAGCCACGAGATGAGCCCCGCGGGCTTGCGGTACCACGGGGTGGGCTCGACTTCCTGGTCGAGCGGGTCGAGATAGTCGGGTGGCCCCTGCCGCTCTGGCGGAGGCTCGGGAGGGGGCCCCGGGGGTACAGCCGGCGGCGGATACCCGCCCATCCCGTAGTTGGGATATTGCGTCTGCGGGTGGTGGAACTCGTCCGGCGGGCCAGTGCGTGCCACGGCACCGATGGTACTGACGCCACCTGGTTGTGAGCTTGGGGCGCGTCGAACGTGTCGATGCCGACGGACGTTCCTGGGGGTCAAAGCAGCGTGTGCCTGGGCCGCTCAAGTAGTTGACGATTGGCCGAGCAATGCTTCAATAAATGCGTCGACAAGAGCCTTAGCTATTGCGTCGATAATTGGGGTCAGGATTGGTGACAACAAAAAGAAGAGCAAGCCGCCGATTGCGTTCTGCAATTGGCTCATGACGGTGTCATACCACTCCGTCAATGGCGTCAGTGGGTTTATGGGCGCCGCAGCGCTGGCAACCGAGCCCGCGATTGCATTCAAAGGCCGCAGCACCGCGGCGTTGGCGGTCTCGGCGCTGGCATACGCTCCCGCGCCGGCAGTCAAGTTCTGCATGAACTGCTGATGAAATGCCGCCGCTTGCCCGGCCACTACCTGATAGTCCTGCGCGTGCGCGGAGAACAGGTGCGCGATACTCGCGGATACCTCATCAGCGGCGGCGGGCAGCAG
>DASSGQ010000220.1:0-10123 GCA_035693385.1 Mycobacterium sp. | reverse complement strand
ACCGAGAGGCCTGTCTATCGCTTCAACATGCTCGATACGACCACGACGCTTAACGGGGCCGAGGCAGTCAAAGAGGTCTATCGCGAGTGGACCCGTACGGCTCAGTGCATCTTCTACACAGGCGGCGACGAGAAGCTTGCGGTGAGCGACGTCATGATCGTCTCGACGTCTACGCTGTACCAGCAGTTTCCGGGGACCATCCTTGCTGCCACCGGTGCAACCATCGACCCCGACACTACCTACTTGGTAAAGATGGCCGCACACATGATCTGGCCATACGACGACCGCGGACGCTTGATCGGTGAGGATGTTTGGGAATACGACGACTCGGTCCGCGAGATCATCCCCCTTGATTCGGCCGATGTCCTCACCGCCGAGCAATCCGGCAAGTTGCTCGCGCCACTCATCAAGCCGCTTCCGACCAACAACCCGTTCACTGCGCCGGCTGTGGTCTAGCCCACGCGCGCGCATCGCGGCGGCGTTTCTTGCGCGGAGTGCGCGAGCGGCCGCATAGTCGACCATATGCGCCGTCGTACAAGCGGCGTACTCGAACGTGGACACGCCATGTGCGATCGCCTAACGCCGCATGTTGGGCGAATCGAGTTTGGAGAGGTCCGGGCGCGCATCGAGCTCCATCGCGTTGGACGATCCCCGTTCACGGAACACCCCAACTGCCGCGGCAGTGCCTGCGAGGCAACAATTCGCGCGGCATGGGCCCTGGCGTCAGTGCTGCGGACGCAACGTGGGCCGGTTGATCCGCGCGATCCCGTCAGTCGGGTAAGTGCGGCATCTCGAAGCCCGGGTCACGGCCGACCAGCACCGCGCGGGTGAGCGCGGATTTGCCGTAGCGACGGCGCACCCGATCGACCGCCGCGTCGACGTCATCCGAGGCGAGCCGGGCTCCAGCCTCGCCGAACGGCAGCATCAGCTGCTGGGCGCCGCTGCGGTCGATGCCCGACACCGCGAAGCCGACCAGGGTCAGCCCGCGCTGCGCGATCAGCGGCGCCGCCGTTGCGACCAACAGCCGGGCCGCGGCCAGGATGGGCTGCGTCGACGACGTGGCCCACGGCAGCGTGCGAGATCGCGTCGCCCGGCCGAAGTCGTCGAACCGCAGGCGCAGCACCACCGTGCGACCGGTGCGCCCGGCGGCGCGCATCCGCGCGGTGATGCGGTCAATCAGGTTGACCACCACCGCGTCGACCTCGGCGGCCGACATTCGATTGCCCGCGCGGCCCAGGGCCCGCTGGGCGCCCACCGACCGGCGGCGCACACCCGTGGTGACCCGGCGGCGGTCGATGTTGCGGGACAGCGCATACAGCTGGCGTCCCATCGCGGCGCCCGCCAGCGACGCCAGCGTCGACGCGCTGAGCTCGGCGACGTCGGCGACGGTCACGATGCCGTGCGCGTGCAGTTTCTCGGCGGTCACCGCACCCACGCCCCACAGGCGGCGTACCGGCAACGGGCGCAGGAATGCCAGCTCCTGATCCGGCGGTACCACCAGGAGTCCGTCGGGCTTGGCCTCCTGGCTGGCGACCTTGGCGAGGAATTTCGTCCGGGCAATGCCGACGGTGATGGGCAGGCCGACACGGTCGCGCACGTCGGCGCGCAGCCGCTCCGCTATCTCCACCGGCGCACCCGAGACCCGGCGCAGCCCGGCGACGTCGAGGAATGCCTCGTCCACCGACACCGCCTCCACGATCGGTGTGCAATCACGGAACACCTCGAACACGGCGTCGCTGGCGCGGCTGTAGGCGTTCATTCGGGGCGGCACCACCACGGCGTGCGGGCACAGGCGCCGCGCCTGCGCCCCGCCCATCGCCGTGCGCACGCCGTAGGCCTTGGCTTCGTAGCTGGCCGCCAGCACGACCCCGCCGCCGACGATCACCGGGCGGCCGCGCAGCGTCGGGTCGTCGCGCTGTTCGACGGACGCGTAGAACGAATCCAGGTCCGCGTGCAGGATCGACGCATCACACCGCACGAACAGATGTTCGCATGCGGGGGTGACACGCCGCGAAAAAGTTAGCCGGATTCGCCGTAGATGCTGCTGACCCAGATGTGGGTGAGGGTGTCGACGACACGGTCCGCGTCCACCGCCGGCGTCTCGGCGGCCAGCGCGGCCATCATGGTGCGTTCGTTCATCTGGTTCAGCGACGTCGCGAGGTCCACGGCGGGAATGGTCTGCGGTGCGGCGCCGCGTTCCCGCTCCGCGGTGATCAGCGCCGCGGTCTGGTCGATCCACTTCTGCATGAATTCCGACCACACGGCCCGCAACTCCGCGCTGGTGGCCAGCGCCTCGGTGGCGGCGCGGGCCAGCGCCGGGCGCGAGGCGAATTCGGTGAAGAACGCCTTGATGCCGTTGCGCCACACGCGGCGCGGATCGCTGGGCAGGCGCTGCACCGCGCCGTCGAATTCGGAGTCGGCACGCGTTATCACCGGCTCGAGCAGCGAGAGCAGCACCGCCTCCTTGGACCTGAAATAAAAGTAGAACGTCGGCCGCGACAGGCCCGCGCCCTTGGCCAGGTCGTCGACCGAGATGTCGGCGAACGCCCGCTCTTCGAGCAGTCGTTCGGCGGTCGCAAGGATTGCCTGTTCGCGGTCGTCGCCAGAAGGGCGCGCGGCGCGGCGGCCGCGCACGGCACGGGTCTGGCCGGCGGTAGTCACGGCGGTTACTTTACACGGAGTTGAAAGATTCGACACACCGTTGACGAGTTCGACACTGCGTTGATAACGTGGGCCGCATGACTGAGCATCTTGATGTCGTCATCGTGGGCGCCGGCATCTCCGGGGTGAGCGCGGCGTGGCACCTGCAGGATCGCTGCCCGACCAAGAGCTACGCGATCCTGGAGAAACGCGCCGCTATGGGGGGCACCTGGGATCTCTTCCGCTACCCCGGGATCCGATCCGACTCCGACATGTACACGCTCGGCTTCCGGTTCCGTCCGTGGACCGAGCGCCAGGCCATCGCCGACGGCAAGCCGATCCTCGACTACGTCAAGGGCACCGCGGCGATGTACGGCATCGACAAGCACATCCGGCTCAATCAGAAGGTCGTCAGCGCCGATTGGTCCAGCGCGGACAACCGCTGGACCCTGCAGATCGAGAGCGACGGCACCGCGAAAACCATCACCTGCACCTTCCTCTTCTTGTGCAGTGGCTACTACAACTACGAGCAGGGCTACGCGCCGGCGTTCGCGGGCGCGGAGGACTTCACGGGCCCGATCATCCATCCGCAGCACTGGCCCGAGGACCTCGACTACGCGGGCAAGAACGTCGTCGTGATCGGCAGTGGCGCGACCGCGGTCACTCTGATTCCGGCGCTCGCGGATTCGGGCGTCGGGCACGTGACGATGCTGCAGCGGTCACCGACCTACATCGTCTCTCAGCCCAAGCGGGACAAGCTGGCCGAGTGGCTCAACCGCTGGCTGCCCGAGAAGCAGGCGTACACCGCGGTTCGCTGGAAGAACGTGCTGCGGCAGGCGGCGCTGTACCGGGCCTGTCAGAAGTTCCCGCGGCGGATGCGAAACCTCCTGCTGGGCTACGTGCAGCGCCAGCTTCCCGAGGGCTACGACGTGCAGAAGCACTTTGGCCCGCACTACAACCCGTGGGATCAGCGGCTGTGCCTGGTGCCCAGTGGCGACCTGTTCCGCGCGATCCGGCACGGGCAGGCCGAGGTGGTCACCGACACCATCGAGCGGTTCACCCCGACCGGTATCCGGCTCAACTCCGGCCAGGAGCTGCCGGCCGACATCATCATCACCGCAACGGGTTTGAACCTGCAGCTGTTCGGCGGCGCGTCTGTGAGCGTCGACGGGCAACCGGCGGACCTCACCAAGACCATGGCCTACAAGGGCATGATGCTGTCCGGTCTGCCCAACATGGTCTACACGGTGGGCTACACCAACGCGTCGTGGACGCTGAAGGCCGACCTGGTGTCGGAGTTCGCCTGCCGTCTACTGAACTACATGGACGCCGAAGGTTTTGACACGGTGGTGGTCGAGCACCCGGGCCCGGACGTCGGGGAGCGTCCGTTCATGGAATTCACGCCCGGCTACGTGCTGCGCGCGCTCGACGAGTTGCCCAAGCAAGGTTCGCGCACCCCGTGGCGGCTGAACCAGAACTACCTGCGCGACATCCGGCTGATCCGGCGCGGCAAGATCGCCGACGAGGGCCTGCGATTCGCCAAAAAACCTGTGGCAGTACCGGTTTAGTCAGCTGAAGCGACGACGATGCCGTCGTCGTCGCTGTAGGCGATCTCGCCGGGGACGAACGTCACTCCGCCCAGGGTGATCTCGACGTCGCGCTCTCCGGCCCCGGCCTTGGTGCTCTTGCGCGGGTTGGTACCCAGCGCCTTGATTCCGATGTCGATGCCGCGCAACGCCGCGGCGTCGCGCACCGCGCCGTTGACGATCAGACCCGCCCAGCCGTTGGAACGGGCCAATTCGGCGATGAGGTCACCGACCAGCGCGGTGTGCAGGGAGCCGGCGCCATCGATCACCAGCACTCCGCCCGCGCCGGGCCCCGACAGCACCGATTTCAGCAGCGCATTGTCGTGAAAGCAGCGCACGGTGCTGATCGGGCCGGCGAATTGGGAACGGCCGCCGAACTGGCGGAACTGCAGGTCGCAGCTGCGTACGTCTGGCCCGATGCTGTCGACGAGGTCGGCGGTCGGCTGGAATGACACGGTCACTTCAGACATGCTAGCCAGGCCGCTTCAGCGGCGCCGCAACTGCCGGATCAGCAGGATCGCCAACAGGCTGAGGGTCAGCGAAATGATCAGCGGCACCGGCGACTGGCCCGGTGACGGCGCAGGAACGGCGGGCAAGACGGGGTTGTTTGCGCCCTCCACCGTCGATTTGGCCTGTGCGGCAACGTCTTTGGCGGCAGCGGCAAGCTGGCCGTTGGTTTCGATCCGCTGCGCAATCCCGAGGGGTTGTCCGGCCGGCCGCTCGTTGGGGTTCTGAGGTGGGGGTTCAGGGCTTTTGGCCGGGGCCTTCTTGGCGGCGGCTTTTTTCGCCGGCGCCTTCTTGGCGGGCGCCTTTTTCGCAGGTGCTTTCTTGGCGGGCGCTTTCGCGGTCTTCTTGACGGCCTTGGCGGGAGGCGCCTTTTCCGGCGGGCCAGGCGGCGCGGGATCCGGCGGGCCAGGCGGCGCGGGGTCAGGCGGGCCAGACAGGGCGGGGTCAGACGGGCCAGGCGGCGCGGGGTCAGGCGGGCCGGGTGGGCCAGGCGGCGCGGGGTCAGGCGGGCCGGGTGGACCAGGCGGGGTCGGCGCGCCGTCGGCTTCGCTATTCGGTTGATCCTGCGGGTCTGCCATGCGGCCGCTCCTTTGCAACTTCCTCTTGCTCGTTTCTAGCGCACCGAGTTGCTCGGGTCCCATCATGCCAGGAAGGGCGGCGGCGGCTCGTTGACCAGGGCCGGTCACTGCCTGCGCCGGGCCGCCCACACGCCGCCCGCGGCGACGAGCGCGACCACCAGCACCACGAACGGCCACACCGGCAATTCGTCGCCGGCATCGGTGCGAGCGGGCGATCCGGGCGTTCCGGTACCCGGCACCGTCAGCCGAAACGACCAGGACCCGGACACCACGTGACCGTCTGCCGAGGTCACGCGGTAGTTCACCGTGTAGGTCCCGGCGGGTCCAAGCGGCCGCAGGCCGATGCCGACGACCGCGCCCTGCACCGTCGGCTCCCCGGAGGACCACACGTTGCCGTCCGGGCCGACGACGGTCATCGCCGCGAACGTGGTCTGCAATCGCTCGTTGAAGGTCGCGCTCGCCCGCTCGGGACCGGTGGTGAGGGCCGCATTGTCCGCGGGATCGGTGGATAACCGCCAGGCATGCGCGAACGCCGCCGGCGCGGTGAGCAACGCGGCCAACAGCGTGGCGGCCAGCAGCAGGCCGGCCCAGCCGATAACCGCCGGGCGACTCATGTCCGTCGGCGGATCAGCCCAAGACATATCCCCACAGCCGCTACCACCAAGGCCGCCCCACCCAACAGGCGGGCGATGTTGTCCGGCGATTTCGGCTGCTGCGGCGCCGCAGCGTGATCGGCGGGCGCACCGGACGGCGGATGGTGCTCATGCGGTGTCGCCGACCCGGTGGCAAGGGTCAGCATGGGGGCCGGATGTTCGGGCTCACCGCCGCCGGGCAGCGGCGGCTGGTCCCACTTCACCACCGTCCCATCGGCATAGGTCTGGGTGGCCGGGAAACTGACCGTGTCGGCGTCCGGCAGCTGCAGCGAAATCCGGAACAGCGCGAACTGATCCGCGCCGATCCCGCCGTTGGGCCCGGCCGTCCAGGTCACCGAGTGCACGGTGCCGGAAGCCGCGTCGCGGTCGAGCTTGGCCGTCCACCCCGCCATGGATTCGGTGCTGGCGGATGTCACATCGGGGAGCGTGACCGTCAGCGCGGTGGTTGCCGAGCCTGTGTTGGATTCGTTGGGCACCTCGAAGGTGACGATCGCGGTGCTGCCGCGTACCGGGTCGTCGCTGCTGGCATGGACGTGCGCCCATGCCGCCGGCGTGCTCATCGCTGCGCCGGCGTACAGTCCGGCGGCCCCAACGAGCGGGATCAGGACGCGCGAAAACCGCCTGTCGTGGGTTGACATGTCAGCGGTCAGGATAATCCGAGGCGGGCCATCAGGTCCGCCTCGATACCGTCGAGTTGCGACGAGATGGCGGCATGGGCGGCCCGGCGTTGTGGGGCCGGCATGTTCTCCGCGGCGGTCACGGCGGCCGACAGATCGGTGAGCCGTTCGACGATGGCCGACACGAATTGTCTGGTCTCGGGGTCCTTGGGCTTCTTGTCTTGCACCATCCGCAACGACTTTTCCGCCCCGGAGATCCGGGCCGACAGCTGGGCGCCATGCCCGGAAAACTGGCCGATCTGTGCCAACGGAATCCCGAGCTCGTCCGCGCGACGCCGGTCGATCATTGCGCGGGCGGTCATGGCGCCGCGGTAGATCAGCGGCGTGAGGATCGGCGCGAGCAACCGGGACACCGTCAGCGCCCGCCGGATCCGAGTCGGTGACAACAACTTGCCCTCCCGCGCCGCCTTGAGCTCAGTCTCGGCGACTTTCAACGCCGCACGATCGCTGTCCCGTTGAGACCTGACGTGTGCCTTGAGGGACTTTTCGGCGGCGCGTCGTTCACCCTTGATACGGCGAGCCTCGTTCTTGGCCGCCAGCTTGGCCTCCAGCCTGGCGCGGGCCTTGATCGCACGGGCTTCGGCGCGACGCGTCGACCGACTCTTTCGCTTGCGGAACAGGCCCATTCCCGGCCGCCTCCCGGTAATCTCGCTGGCTATCGTTGTCTGTCGCGCGTGCGCGTGCGCGATCGTGAGCCAACCCTAATCGCAATGGGCCAGCGGGCAACCGTTGAGGTCGGGTAATGCGGCTGGTGGCGGACCTAGACCGCGAGATGCTCCTTGCGGCGCAGCTCGTTGACCCGCTCGGCGACGTCCTTGCGTGATTCGGCAGACAACTCGGCGGCGCCCAGCGCGATGCGGCGCACACCGTCATCGCGCATCGTGGAGAGCCACGACAACTCCTTGTCGAGCTTCTCGTAGTACTCGTCGTCAGTGAAGTACGCCGGTTTGATGCGGAAGAAATTTGCCAGCGCCGCCATGGTGGCCGACGACGGGTTGGTGCGGTTGCCCGAACGCAGCTGGGACAGGTAGGGAGCCGACATCGTGATGCCCTCCGCCTTGAGCGCCGCGATCACCTCCGCGGAAGTGTGTGGCCCGCGCCCGGGTGGATACACCGTGTCGAACAAACGGTTCAGGCGGGCAGCGAAAGTCGTGCTCATCGATATTGACCTCCACTTGGCTGTAGAAGTTAACTATTGCCGAGGTGTATTTGCTGATCATCGTAGCGAGGGGCCGGGTCCCCAACCAGGTGCAAACCCCGCTGGCTCCGACACGGGCGTTGCTGACGGATGCCAAATCCCCACACGACGAGCGTCTAACTAATTCGCTGAGGTGTCTACTAAATTGCCGAAACTCACAGGTTATCCGCAGAATCCGGGATCGGGGGCAGCGTGGCGGGTTGCCAGCGTCGTCTCCGGCGAAGCGATCTTTCCGAGGATGCTGGGCAGTTGCACCGCGATCAGCAGGCAACTTAGGCGTGTCGACAGCAGCATTTGCTGTCCGGACGGTGACGCGAGCGTAAACGGGCGCGCAGTACGACCTGTGGCCTTCGCCGATACCTCTGGGGCGACTGCGGGGCATGGCGAGGGCATGGCGAGTGTGTCTCGTCGGGACCCTAGGCGATGTCAGGTGACCTCCCCGCGGTCGAAGCCTCTTTCCGGCGTCGTCGCAGAGCTTGCGCCACCGCCACAGTTGCGGCAGCCACCACCACCGCGACGGTCACGGCGATCGCCACCCGGCGCTGGCCGAGTGCGCTGTCAAACAGCATCCACAAGCCGAATATCGAGAACAGCAGGCTGGCCAAGACGTGCAGCAGCCGCTTAGGAAGGCGTTTGTGCAGCAGCATTCCCACACCGATCGCCAGACCGTCGGCCAAGACCATGCCCACGGTCGAGCCGATCCACACGCCCCGCCAGTCGTGATTACTGGCCAACGTCACCGTCGCCAAAGACGTCTTGTCGCTCATTTCGGCAAGCGCGAACGACGACATCACGGTGAACAGTGCAAACCGCGGTTCCACCTTGGTCGACACACTTTGGTCACCGGAGCCTCCCTCACGCCAGGCCCACACCGCGAAAATCAGGAATGCGATCGCCGACGCGAAGGCCAGTGGGCGCGCCGGCAGCGCGGCGCCCAGGAAGTGGCCGACGGTCACCGAGACGCCGTGCGCCACGAATGCGGCGAGCGCCACCCCGGTCAAGACCACCCACCATCGGTAGCGCAGCGCGTAGGTCATCGTGATGAGCTGCGATCTGTCGCCGAGTTCGGCAAGGAAGACCACTCCGAGACTGAGCAACGTGGCTGCGAGCACGAAGAGGACCTTTCGACACGTCGTCGACGACCGTTACGTCATCGAACTTCGGTCGAAGGTCTCGCCCACCGGTCCGGCCGGACCGGTTCGCCGGCCGGGCAATGCGCCAGTATGTCGACACGACGATTCGGGGCTACTCCCCTTCGCTAACGGTTTTCAGGCTAGCGGGCGCATTCGGCGCGCGCCAGGCACGGATCAAGTTAGGGCGCCCGTATTTCTCGATTCGGTGGGCGAACTAATTCGTTTGAATTGCCTTATGCGGCAAGCAGCATCGCCAGAATGGCCGTGTCGGGATGGCTGATCGGATCGACTCCCACCCGACTCACCATGGACGTGATGGTGCCGTCGGCTTCGGCTTCCACCCAGGCCGCTCGGTGCTCCAATCCCAGGTAGGGCAGTCCCGGCAGCAGCACACAGCCGGAGGCCGCCCCGGTGCACTCCGGCAGCGAAGGTGTGGTTTCCGAGGGCGGATGCAGCATCAGCAACGCGGGAGGCTGATGGTTGGCGAAATATCCTGGCCGGATGGCTGATTCGCCGAACACCGTGCCTTCGGCCAGCACCAGGCCGACGGTGCCGGGCTCGGGTTCGTCGGGCAACTCCTCGCGGGCGCCGAACACCGTTGTGGTGGAGAGCAATCCGGGCAATGACGCGACGCGGACGGCGACCATCAATAATTGGGCCCATTCTTTCGTGGAATCGGGCCAACGCCCGGAGATCACAAACCCTTTCAGGGCACCACGGGAATGGAAGGGGGAAACCCCTATGGGACGGTCTGACCCTGTCTCCATCTCGACCTCCGCGCGACGCCTTCGTCCGAATGACCACGCTGCCGAATAACTAAGGATGCCTGCGATTTAGGCGCGTTGCAACTCCACACGGCTAATAGTTCTTACCTTGATCGGGTGGCCTGACAAAGGCCCGGAGAAAGGCAGGGGCGCCACGCGATCCGCGTGACGCCCCGGCCCTTTTCGAGGTGGTCTCAGCCGAAAATCAGGCCCTTGGTTTTCGCGGTGGCGGCCGCGTAGCGGTCCTGTACGTCAGCCCAGTTGACAACGTTCCAGAACGCCTTGACGTAGTCCGCCTTGACATTCTTGTACTGCAGGTAGAAGGCGTGCTCCCACATGTCGACCTGAAGCAGCGGGATGATGCCGAGCGGGACGTTGGCCTGCTGG
>DASSGQ010000219.1:0-2774 GCA_035693385.1 Mycobacterium sp. | reverse complement strand
CAGAGACAGCGGACGCCGACCCGCCCCTGACGGTCGAACTCCTCGCCGACCTGCAGGCCGGTCTACTCGACGACGATGCCGCCGCCCGGGTACGGAAGCGGGTCCGCGAAGACCCGGCGGCCGAGAGCGTCCTGCGCGCCCTGAACCAGGTGCGCCGCGACGTCGCCGCGCTCGGGAGCGACCCGGCGTCGGCGCCCGACGTCCCACCCGAGGTCACCTCCCGAATCTCGGCGGCGCTGCGGTCGGCGGGCGCGGGAGGACCCGGGCCCAGCGCCGCGCACTCGGCCCGGCCACACATACGGCCCGCGAAGTTGATCGCCGCCATGGCCGGCGCGGGCGCGGTGCTCGCAGGGATCTGCGTGGGCACCGCGGCGCTGATCAACGCGCCGGAGCCCACGCCCAGCACCCCGGCCACCGCCGAGCACATCACGGTGTCTACGCCGCCGATGACGATTCCGCTCTCGCCGGCAGAGATCGTCGGCCTGCTCAACCAGACACCCGACTATGGTCAGATCCAAGGTCAGCTCCAAGGCCAGCTGAGCGACCCGCCACGCCGCGCGTCCTGCCTCACCGGCCTCGGCTATTCGGCATCCACACAGGTACTGGGCGCGCGACCCGTCGAGATCAACGCACGCCCCGGGGTACTGCTGGTGTTGCCCGGCGAGACGCCCGACAGCCTGGCGGTCTTTGCGGTGGCACCGAATTGCAGCGCCGCCGATACCGGATTGTTGGCCAGCACCCAGATCCCCCGCCCTTAGTGTGGTGCCATGGGTTGTGCCTGTGTTGTGCCGACCGTGTGGGAACACCCGCGCCTACGCTGGCGTTCGTAGACGTAGCTTCCGTACCTGAAAGGCTCGAATGACTGCCGCCACTTCTGCCCATGATGCTCACGAGAGCGTCCACGACGTCATTGTGATCGGATCCGGCCCGGCCGGGTACACCGCGGCGCTCTACGCGGCGCGCGCGCAGCTGTCGCCAGTGGTTTTCGAGGGCACCTCGTTCGGCGGCGCGTTGATGACCACCACCGAGGTGGAGAACTACCCGGGCTTTCGTGACGGCATCACCGGCCCGGAGCTGATGGACGAGATGCGCGAGCAGGCATTGCGGTTCGGCGCGGATCTGCGGATGGAAGACGTCGAATCGGTGTCCCTGGACGGGCCGGTCAAGTCGGTCGTCACCGCCGACGGTCAGACCTATTGGGCGCGCGCCGTCATCTTGGCCATGGGCGCGGCGGCGCGGTATTTGCAGGTTCCCGGCGAACAGGAGTTGCTGGGTCGGGGGGTGAGCGCGTGCGCCACCTGTGACGGGTTCTTCTTCCGCGATCAGGACATCGCCGTCATCGGCGGTGGTGATTCCGCGATGGAGGAGGCCACTTTTCTGACTCGCTTCGCCCGCAGCGTGACGCTGGTGCACCGGCGCGACGAGTTCCGGGCATCGAAAATCATGCTCGACCGCGCCCGTAACAACGACAAGATCAAGTTCGTCACCAACCACACCGTCCTTGCGGTCGACGGCGAGACGACGGTGACGGGATTGCGGTTGCGCAACACGGTAACTGGTGAAGAAACCGCCCTCGCGGTGACCGGCGTTTTCGTCGCGATCGGTCACGAGCCGCGTTCCGAGCTGGTGCGCGATGTGATCGATGTCGACCCCGACGGCTACGTTCTTGTCCAGGGGCACACCACGAACACCTCGCTGGACGGTGTTTTCGCCGCCGGCGACTTGGTGGACCGTACCTACCGACAAGCCGTCACAGCAGCGGGCAGCGGCTGCGCGGCGGCCATCGACGCCGAACGCTGGCTGGCCGAGCACGAGTCAGCGTCGGAAAACGCTGCAGGTACCGACACATTGATTGGAGCACCACGATGACCGATGCCGAAAAGGCTGGCGCCACAATAGAAGTGTCTGACGCGTCTTTTTCCACTGACGTGTTGTCGAGCAATAAGCCTGTGCTGGTCGACTTTTGGGCGACTTGGTGCGGACCGTGCAAGATGGTCGCGCCGGTTCTCGAGGAAATCGCCAGCGAGCGGGGCGAGCAACTCACCGTCGCCAAGTTAGACGTCGACGCCAACCCCGAAACAGCGCGCGACTTCCAGGTGGTTTCGATCCCCACCATGATCCTGTTCAAGGATGGCCAACCGGTGAAGCGGATCGTCGGCGCCAAAGGCAAGGCGGCGCTGTTGCGTGAGCTTTCCGACGAGGTTCCCAACCTCACCTGACCGCGATCGGCCTCGTGCTCCGCGCCGCGCGTCCAGCCTGGCGTTTTCCCGAAATCGAGAAGCATCTGCGACAATAACGCTTGGCTGTTGCCCGCTTCTAGCTTGTCCGTTGTCCCGGAGGGCCCTTGGTATGTCGAGTCCGCGCCGTGCAGACGGCGACGCGCTGCGCTGTGGTGACCGCAGCGCCGCTGTGACCGAGATCCGGGCTACGCTGGCCACCCTAGGCCTGCTGGACAATCCCGATGAGGACTTCATTACCGGGCCGCATGCGGCTCTCGAACTCTTCGATGGCGAACTGGACGAGGCGGTGCGCGCCTTCCAGCAGCATCGCGGTCTGCTGGTGGACGGCATCGTCGGCGAGGCCACCTACCGCGCGTTGAAGGAGGCGTCCTACCGCCTCGGCGAGCGCACGCTGTATCACCAATTCGGCGCTCCGCTGTACGGCGACGACGTCGCCACACTGCAGGCGCGGCTACAGGACCTCGGTTTCTACACCGGCCTGGTCGACGGCCACTTCGGGTTACAGACCCACAACGCTTTGATGTCATATCAGCG
>DASSGQ010000218.1:0-14867 GCA_035693385.1 Mycobacterium sp. | reverse complement strand
CCGCGGGTGCGGCCGTGCCGGTCTTCCAGATCGACGCGGCCGTACTCGACCCGCACCACCGCACCGACGTAGCCGGTCGCCGCGTCCTCGACCACCATGCCAAGTTCGGCCGGCCGCTCGGTCGAGCGAGGCTTACGCCGGCCCGCGGCAAGAACATCGGTTCCGTAGCGATCCATCACGCGGCAATATTAGGAAGCCCTGCGGCCAAACATCGTCACGGCGCGCCAGAGGCAGCCGTGCCGCCGCTCGCGCGCCTGCTAGCGGCCGGATCGCAGCACCACAGCGGAGCGCGGCCCGATGCCAACCCGTTGGCCGGCCCGACCGGTCCGCGAGGGGTCGAACGAGTCACACACAATCTCCCACGGGTGCAGCGCAAAGCTGCCGGGAACGGAGAACGTCAACGGCTCCCACCAGGCGTTGACGAACACCAGAAAGTCATCGTCGACCATGGGCGTGCCGTCGGCGTCAACATCGGGATCCAGGGCGCCATCGATGAAGAACGCAACGCTGCGCGCCTCCGGATCCCCCCAGTCCTGGGGCGTCATCACGGCACCTGACGGCGTGAACCAGCGCAAGTCCGCGGCGGCGGCCCCCGTGAGAAAGCGGCGCCTGCGGAACACCGGGTGACGGCGGCGCAGCGCGATGAGGTCGGTGGTGAACTTGATCAGCCCCTCGTCGGGCGCGGACCAGTCAAACCATGTGATGTCGTTGTCCTGGCAGTAGGCGTTGTTGTTTCCCCGCTGGGTGCGGCCCAGCTCGTCGCCACCCAGCAGCATCGGAACACCGGAAGACAGCAACAGGGTCAGCAGGAACGCGCGTTCCTGTCGTGCCCGAAGGTCCAGCACGGCCTGCACATCGGTCGGCCCCTCCACTCCGCAGTTCCATGACCGGTTGTCGTCGGTGCCGTCGCGGTTGTTTTCGCCGTTTGCCTCGTTGTGCTTGTGGTCGTAGGAGACAAGGTCTTTCAATGTGAACCCGTCATGCACGGTGACGAAGTTGACCGATGCGCTCGGGCGGCGTCCCTTCGCACGATCACCGTAGATGTCCGATGATCCGCACAGCCGCCACGCGAACTCCGCAAGGCGCCCGTCTTGACTGCGCCACCAATCGCGGACGGTGTCACGAAAGCGGCCATTCCATTCGCTCCAGCGCGGCGGAAACCGGCCGACCTCGTAGCTGTCCATCCGGCCGACGTCCCACGGCTCGGCGATCAGCTTTGACTGGGAGATCACCGGGTCTTGGGCGACGAGATCGAAGAATGGGGAGAACTGGTCGAAGGCGCCCTTCTCGCGGCCGAGGGTCGGCGCCAGGTCGAATCGAAAGCCGTCGACACCCATTTCCAACAACCAGTAGCGCAGCGAGTCCATGATCAACCGCAGCGTCGTCGGATGATCGGTGTTCAAGGAGTTGCCGGTCCCCGTCGTGTCGACGTATCGGCTGGCGTCGGCCGGGTCGAGCCGGTAATAGGCGGGGTTATACAGCCCGCGGAAGCATAGGGTCGGCCCGCCGGCTCCCCCCTCGGCGGTGTGGTTGAACACCACGTCGAGGATCACTTCCAAGCCCGCGCCGTGTAGGGCATCGACCATCGCGCGGAATTCCGCGATCTCTCCGCCCGGTTGGCCCGCCCGCGCGGCGGCGGAGTAACTCGCCTGCGGCGCGAAGAATCCGATGGTGTTGTATCCCCAGTAATTGGTCAAGCCGCGGTCGACGAGGAATTGTTCGGGCACGCTGCGGTGGACGGGTAGCAGCTCCACTGTCGTCACGCCGAGGTCGACCAGGTGCTGCAGCGCGGCTTCGTGAGCAAGTCCCGCGTACGTGCCACGCAGCTCCTGCGGCACCCCCGGATGGGTCGCGGTAAACCCGCGAACGTGCAGCTCGTAGATGATGCTGTCGGCGAGGGCATGCTGCGGTTTGGGCACGGCGACGGGCGGCACGATCGGAGCCACCAGGCTGCGCGGCACATGTTCGGCCGAGTCCAAAGAGCTTGGCTCCGAAGGGTTGTCCACTGTGTGCCCGAGCACCTCCGGCCCGAACCGCACCTCGCCTGAGATCGCACGTGCATACGGGTCGAGCAGCAGCTTCGCGGGGTTGTAACGCAACCCACGCCCGGGATCGAACGGGCCGCTGACGCGGAATCCGTAGGCCTGCCCCGGCCCGACGTCTGGTACGAAACCATGGCAGACGTCGGCGTCGCGGTCCGGCATAACCAGCTGCGTCTCCGTGCCGTCGGCATCGAACAGGCAGAGCGTCACCTCGTCACCGCCGGAGGCCACCGCGAAATTCGTGCCCCGTTCATCGGGCGTGGCGCCGAGCGGGCCCGACCGCCCGGGCACGATCGTCGGTGTCATCACTCCTCCGTTCGCATGACCTCAAGGGCGTTATGGCGGCTCCCCCTCAGGCCCATCAGGTCTGCTTCGCGGCGATTCGGTCGGCGCCTACCAGCACTCGCGTTACCAGGAAACCGAACACGAACCCGCCGACGTGAGCGAAGAAAGCGACTCCGCTGCCGCCCGGCTTGGGTTCGACAAGCGCGTAGTTGCTTTCGAAGAACTGGTACAGAAACCAGCCGCCCAGGAAGACCCACGCCGGGATGTTGATCGGGAACCACCCCACCAGTGTGCTGATCCGCGAGTTGGGATAGAGCACCAGATACGCGCCCAGTACGGCAGCTATGGCGCCGCTGGCGCCCAGAGTCGGTATCTGCGCATCGGACGCCGACCCGAAGAGCAAGGTCATCGCGGTCTGCGTCATCGTCGCGACGAGTCCCCCGGCAAAGTACAAGAGCAGATAGCCGAGCCGCCCGAATGCGTCCTCGACGTTTTTGCCGAAGATCGCCAGGAACAGCATGTTGCCGAGGATGTGATCCCAGCCGGCATGCAGGAACATCGCCGTGATCCAGCCGACTCCCCAGGGGACGCCGATGTGGCAGGCATGGTCGACGTTGCACGGGTAGAACGACGCTCGGGTGACCGCCGCTTCACCGTTCGGCAGTTCATAGAAGAGAAAGACCGCGAAGTTGGCAGCGATGAGCGCGGTGTTGACTACCGGGAACCGGCGGGCCGGAATACCGTCGGAGTAGGGGATCATCCGGGCAGTCCCGCGGAACCGTCACGGTGGCGTCCCCACTTCGACTTCAGTGGCGACGCCACCGTTCTGACACACGCGCCTGTCATGAGCTCCCTTTGGCCGTCGGGTACCGGTCTTGGCGAGACAATCGTCGCGCCAGACTATTCGATCGTCATTGTTGCCGCCGACATTATCCGCGACGAGAACCTGTGCGGGTTCATAGTGGGAGGGCGCTAAGGATACGGGTGCAACCCAAAAGAATCCATAAAAAAGGTGCGTAAGTAACCGTGGTGTTACCGGGCTGATGACTTTGCCGCTGCTATGTTGACATTCGTGGCACGGACTGCCCTAGACGTTTAGCTCCGGGCGGTTAGCGAGGTGGAAGCATGGACCTGGCACATTGGGTATCGAGCATCGTCGCTTTTGTGAGGGCCGGATACCCCAACGGCATGCCGACCACCGGTTACCTGACGCTGGCGGCCTTGGCGCGCCGGCGTCCGTCCCATGACGAGATCAGCGCCATCACAAGCGAACTCATCATGCAACGAAGTCGCCCCATCACGACCGTCGATGTCGGCGTGGCGATCACCCGCGTCACCAACGCGATGCCCTCACAGGATGACATCGCGCGCGTTCAACGCCGCCTGGAGGCGATCGGATGAGGGCGCGATAAGCCACCCGACCGAATAACTCAGACAGCTCAAGACGACGGCTTAACCGGACCGCCGCAGGCCGCCAGAAAGTTTGCGTGGTTCCACGTCTTCAAAAACTGTTTGCCGGCCTGTTACCCCGTTGATTGAGGGCCTCGCGTTGTTCGGCGGTGATGTCGAACGCGATCGGGCTCACTTCGTCGGCGGGCACGAAGATGTTTGCGATTCCCAATCGCACCGGCTGCGCCTGCGGCGCTCAAGCAATCCTGTGGCCGTCGACGCCGAAGAAATGCAGGTGCCCGGGTTCTGGGTGCAGGCGTACCCGGCTGCCCTTTTGCGGTGGGTGGCGCCCGTCGGCGCGCGCGACGACGGGCTGATCGATCACCTTGCCAGAGCCCGTGATTCGGCCATATAGGTAGGCGTCCGCGCCGAGCTCTTCGACCACGTCGACTTCCATCTCGACACCGAGGCCGCCCAGCTCGAAATGTTCGGGCCGAACCCCGACGACGACCTCGCTTGCGGCGCCGGCGATCTCACGCGGCAGTGGGATCGGCCAATCCCCGAGTGACACCGAGGAATCCATTATCGGCAAGGTGAACAGGTTCATCGCCGGGGATCCGATGAACCCCGCGACAAACATGTTGGCGGGATTGCGGTAGAGCTCACGCGGCGTGGCGAATTGTTGCAGCACGCCGTCGCACAACACGGCGACGCGATCGCCCATCGTCATCGCTTCGACCTGATCGTGAGTGACGTAGACCGTGGTGGTGCCGAGTCGCCGTTGCAGTGCGGCGATCTGGTTGCGGGTTTGCACGCGCAGTTTGGCGTCGAGATTCGACAGCGGCTCGTCCATCAGGAACACCTGCGGGCGGCGCACCAGGGCACGCCCCATCGCCACGCGTTGCCGCTGCCCACCGGAGAGGTCTTTGGGTTTGCGATCCAGATACGGTTGCAGATCAAGTAATTTCGCGGCGGCGAGCACCCGCTCGCGGATGTCAGCCTTGGGGAGTCTGGCGATCTTGAGGGCAAAGCCCATGTTCTGCGCCACCGTCATGTGCGGGTAGAGCGCGTAATTCTGGAAGACCATCGCGATGTCGCGATCCTTGGGATCGACGTTGGTGACGTCACGCTCGCCGATCCGGATGCGCCCGGAATCCAGCGTTTCCAAGCCCGCCACCATCCGCAGCGACGTCGTCTTGCCACATCCCGACGGCCCGACCAGAACGACGAACTCACCGTCCTCGACCACCAGGTCGAGGCCATCCAGGGCCGGCCGATCCGTGTCGGGGTAGCGGCGCGTGGCCTGTTCGAAAGTCACCGAAGCCATGTTTTATCCGCTGAGCCCGGTCACTGCGATACCGCGGACGAAGGACCGCTGCGCGAGGGCATAGATGATGACCAGTGGCAGCATGATCAGCATCGAAGTCGCCATGATGATCGGCCAGCGCGCGACGTATTCGCCCCGCAGCCGGACCAGGCCGAGCGTCAGCGTCGCCAGGCTGTTGCGCTGAATCATCAGCAGCGGCCACAGAAAGTCGTTCCACACATTGACCCAGGTGAGCACCGCAAGCACCATCACGGCCGGGCGCGCGTGGGGTAGCAGGATCCGCCAGTAGATCTGCCACGGCGAGCAACCGTCCAGAATCGCGGCTTCTTCGAGATCGCTGGGGAGCGTTCGGAAAAACTGACGCATCAGGTAGGTGCCGAATGCGCTGCCGAACAAGCCGGGCACGATCATCGCCCAGGGAGTGTCGACCCAGCCGACGGCACGCATCAGGATGAACTGCGGGATCACCGTCACGGTCAACGGCACCATCAGCGTGCCCAAGTACAGGACGAACAGCGTGTCGCGGCCGCGAAATTGCAGTCGCGCGAACGCATATCCAGCCAATGAGCAGAAGAAGACCTGACCGGCCGTTACGCATCCGGCATACAGCACCGTGTTGAAGAACATCCGCCAGAACGGCATCAGCTCAAACACCTCGGTGTAGTTGGACCACCGCGGGTGAGCGGGCAGCAGCGTTGGCTCGGACACCTCGCCTTCCCGCTTCAACGAGCCGGAAATCGCCCAGGCAATCGGGAACAGCCAGCACCACGCGATGGCAATCAGCGCGGTATAGACCAGCACCGCACGCAAGACGGTGCGCGTGAACACGCGCTCAGCTGAGACCACCGGAAGCCTCCCAAGACCGCTGGCCCGTGAGCCGCAACTGCACCACGGTCAGCACCAGCAGGATGGCGAACATCACCCATGCCAGTGCCGAAGCGTAGCCGAATTCCAGGAACGAGAACGCGTGCTGGAACAGCATGATGCCCAGAACGTAGGTTGCGGTTTCCGGACCGCCGTTCGATCCGTTGAGAACGTAGACCATGTCAAATGCCTGGAACGCGTGGATGATCGAAATAACCCCCACAAACGAGATCGCGCCCCGGATCAGCGGCATCGTGATGAACACGAACTGCCGTATCTCGCCCGCGCCGTCGATTTTCGCCGCCTCGTACACCGTCTCCGGCACGCCCTGCATCGCCGCCAGCAGGATGACGGTGGCGAACGGCACGGCTCTCCACACGCTGACGATGCACAGCGAGGCCATGGCCCATCTGGGTTCGACCAGCCATGGGATCGGGCCGATTCCGATCCAGCCGAGCATGATGTTGAGCAGCCCGTTGTCGGTGTTGAACACGAACTGCCAGACGACGGCCATCACCACCGACGAGATGGCCAGTGGCAGAAAGACGATGGTCCGAAATATTCCGATGCCCTTGACTTTCCGATTCAGCACGCCGGCCACGATGAGGCTGACGATGACTGTCGGCACGACCGTCCCGAGGGTGAAGATCACCGTGTTGCGAATCGCGATGAGAAACAGCGGGTCAGAGGTGAAGAGATCTTCGAAGTTCTTCAGGCCCACGAACTTTGGCGGCCGGAACACGTCCCACCGGTGAAAGCTCATGTACAGCGAGAATCCGAGTGGGAACAGCATGAACACCGCGACGGCGGCCAGATTCGGCGCCACGAACAGGCGACCGGCCCTGGCCCGTCGTCGCGAAGGGCCCGAGCGGTTGGCGTCTTTGCGCGTACCCGGCCCGGGCACGGCGGGGGTATCGACGGTCGTCATGGCGTGCGCAGCACCTCGTCGACGGTGGCGGACAGCCCCCGCAGCGACGTCGCCGACCGAGACCCGCGCAGCACGGGTCCGAAGTTGCGGTCCATCAGGGCGACGACCTTTTCCCACGCCGGGGTGACGGGCAGTCCTTCCGAATGCGCCGGCCCCTGGGTGAGTACGTCGAGATTGCCGACTCTCTGGTGGGCTTTGGCGAATCCAGCCGAGTTGAGCGCTGACCGCAGCACCGGCACGAACAGGCTGGATTCACTTATCAATGCCTGCCCGACGGGGCCGGTCGCGAATTTCACGAATTCCCACGCCTGGTCCTTGCGCCGACTGCTCGCCGAGATGGCCAGTCCGGTGGAACCGATATTGGAGCAGGCGGGCTGCCCCTGCCGGCGCGGCCCCACGGGCAACGACGTGACATCGAAATCGAGGCCCTCGGCTCGAATGAACGTCTGGTAACGCCAGTGGCCACCCATCGCGATCGCCGCCTTGCCCGCCGCGAACAGGTCCGGCGTGGACATCGACTGCACCTCGGAGGCGTCGGGCGCCACCTTGTGCTTGTTGGCCAGGTCGGCGTAGAACTGCACCGCCTCGATGAAGGCGTCGTTGTCGAAATTGAAGTGGCTGGGGTTCTTCAGCGGGGTGGACCACGGTACCCCGTTGTTCATCGCGAACAGCCCGGCCGAATAGTAGGAAAACCACATGTTGACGAAACCCCACTGCGTGGCCCGACCGGATCCATCCCGTTTGGTGAGAGCGGTGGCGTTGTCCAGGAATTCGGTGAAGGTCCACGGCCGATCCCACGTTTTGGGCGGCGCCGGCACCCCGGCCTCGGCGAGCAGTCTGCTGTTGTAGAACAGGTAGTTTCCCGACCATTGCTCGGGAAGGCCGTACTGGCCGCCGTTGAACTCGAAGATGTCATACAGCGGTCCGATGCTGTCCGATTTCAACTGCGAGGCAAATGCCTGATCCCGCGCCAACATCGTGTTGAGGTCGAGCAACACGCCGCGAGCGGCCAGTTCGGCGTAGGTCAACTCCCAGGCCATCAACACGTCCGGACACTTGCCGCCGGCGCAAAACGTCGAGAGCTGCTGCATGACGCCCGGCCCGGACAACACCGCCCGAACCTTGATGTCGGGGTGGCGGCGCTGGAATTCGTCGACGACGCGCATCCGCGCATCCCGCTCGTCCGGATTGGCCGCGAAGAAGAACGTCAACGCGTCGTCGTCGGACGCGCAGCCGCCGGCCCACGGTGTCAGCGACGCCGCCGTGAGCGCACCGGCGCCCCGCAGCAGGCTGCGGCGCCCGAACGGCTTATCGAGCATCGTCCTCCCCTTGGCGCGTTGCCGACGGTGGTTGATGTCCTTGGTACCCGATGGGGTTGTGGCGACTCTGAGGCGGGCGGGGCGGCAGGGTGAGGACCGCAGCAGCGCCCGCGCGTGACCATCCTCGGCGATCACAATGCCGGGCACACCGTCGATCAGCATGACGGCACCCGATCCACTGGCACCGCCATCAGCCGCCGTCAACCAGCTTGATGCCGGCGGTTCGCATCGCTTCCAGTGCTGCCGCGGCCGAATCCGGCGCTACCGCAGCTGTCAAATCCACCAGCACCCTGGTGGTCAAGCCGGCCCGCGCCGCGTCCTCGGCAGTGCGCCGCACGCAGTAGTCGGTGGCGATGCCGACGACGTCCACCTGGTCGACCCCACGCTGCCGCAACCACTCGAGCAGCGAGGTCCCGTTCTCGTCGACGCCCTCGAAGCCGCTGTACGCCGCGGCGTAAGCACCCTTGCGGAAGACCGCCTCGATTCGGCGGGTGTCGAGGTCCGGCTGAAAGTCTGCGCCCGGGCTTCCGGCAACGCAGTGCGGGGGCCAGGACGACGCGAAATCCGGCCGCTCGGAGAAGTGATCAACCGGGTCGATGTGGTAGTCCTCGGTCGCCACCACGTGGTGATACCCCGGCTCGCCGGCCAGGTAGTCGTTGATGGCGGACGCCAAGGCCGTGCCACCGGTAACCGGGACCGAGCCACCCTCGCAGAAGTCGTTTTGCACGTCGACGATGATCAACGCCCGCACGGGCTCCACCATATCGCCGTCGCGACGACAACCCCGACGGTTTGCTTGCCGGCCGGCCGGGTAATCCAGCTGTCATGTTGATCCGCAGAATCGCGCGACCCCTGTTGTCGGCGGCGTTCGTCGGCCAGGGAGTCGACTCGTTGCTCAATCCCAAGTCTGCGGCCGAGGCCGCAGCGCCCACCGTCGATGGTCTTCGGGCCCTGCCGGATCCGTTGGGCAGTAGCATCCCCACCGATGCCCAGACGTTCGCACAGCTCAACGCGGCCGTCCAAATCGGAGGTGGCTTGCTGCTTGCCACCGGCAAGGCGCCTCGTATCGCGTCGGCGGCCCTTGCCTTTACGGTGCTACCGGCCAACCTCGGTGCGCACATGTTCTGGAGTGAGAGCGACCCGCAGATCAAAGCCGAGAAGCGCCGGGAGTTCCTGACCGACCTCAGCCTGTTGGGCGGCCTGATGATCGCGTCGGCCGATACGGCCGGCAAACCGTCATTGGGATGGCGAGGCCGCCGAGCGGCCGAGCGCCTCTCCGAGAGGGTGTCCTCGGCGCTGCCGGGATCCGACGACACGTTTGAAGCGGAGTTGGGAGAACTCGGGGAAAAGATCGTGCAGGGCTTGCAAATCGGCGCCGAACGCGGACGCGAACTGGCCAGCACGGCAGCCGAAAGAGGCGCGCCATATGCCGAAGCCGCTCTCGAACGCGGCCGCGAACTGGCCAGCACCGCCGCCGAAAAGAGCGCGCCACTGGCCAGGAAGGCCCGCATCAGGGGCGAAGAGCTGGCTGACACGGCCCGCGTGCGCGGCGCAGAGCTCGCCGAAAGCGCTCGGTTGCACGGCAGCCAGTTCGCCGACACCGCGGTTGCGCGGGGCAGCAAGCTGGCCGACGCCGCGCGCGAAAAGGTTGGCGACGGGGCTAGGACTCGTCGTCGCAGGCGCCCCTGGTGATCGCGCGTCGGCGGCGCCCGACGCCCAGCCGCACATAGATCGCCCACGACAGCGCCACGAGCGCCAACACAGAGAGGCGGACGCCGCCCGCCCAGCCGGCGGGATACATCACTCCGGTGATGTAGTGGGCGATGAAGCCGTCGGGCGGCAGCGGCGCCATCCCGGCGTTACGCCGAGCCCAGCGCTCCGCCCAGGTCAAAGGGCAGTCGATCCGGTTGGTGGCGATCGCGATCCCCCAGATCACCGCCGGCACGTGCAGCCAGATCGTGCGCCGCCACCGCAGCGCGAGGAAACCGCCGACGACGACGTAGCCGATGAAGGCAAAGTGCACGGCCACCACGAGCACGACGACGATGACGTACATCGCTCAGGCGTCCCGGCCAGGCCGCGCCGCCGACCCCGCCACGTAGGCATCGACGATCGCGCCGACGTCTTGCCCGGCATCCACGGTCACACCGGCCTCGTCGGCGCCGAGGGGTTCCAACGCGTCGAATTGCGACCGCAGCAGTGTGGCCGGCATGAAATGCCCGGACCGGGCGGCCAGCCGGCCGGCGATGAGTTCCGGTGAGCCGGCGAGGTACAAGAACTCGACCCGCGGGCAGTGGGCCCGAAGCTGGTCACGGTATTTGCGTTTGAGCGCCGAACAACTTGCCACGCCGCCGTTGCGGTGGCCGGCCAACCATTCGCCGACCTTCTCGAGCCAGGGGTACCGATCGTCGTCGTTGAGGGGTTCACCGGCGGCCATCTTGGCGATGTTGACCGGCGGGTGCAGGACGTCAGCATCCACGAAAGGCACCCCTAGCCGTTGTGCGAGCGCGGCCCCCACCGTCGATTTGCCGGATCCGGAGACACCCATCACCACAACGGGTGCGCATGCCCCGTCGCGGACCGCGGGTCTGCCTACTCGGCGAGGTTGCGGTTCCATTCCACCCAACCGACACCGGTGCGGCCGTCCGCAGTGCTGATGGCGGCCCAAGCGCGCGGGAACTGGCTCACCCGTCCGTCTGCGGCGGTCAGCCGTACCGGCGCGTGGCCGCGCACGTCGACATCGGCGGCGATCGCGCCGGGTTGGAAAATCAAGGTCGCTTGCAGCGGTAACCCGTTGGTGCCGAACGCTTCTCGTGAGTCGACGGTCTGTAGCTCGGTGACGTTGACGTGCGGGCCGTCCGCCTCCTGGACGTAGCCGACGCTGAACGTCGGTGCGCCCGGAATTCGGATGTTCACGCCGTGCAGGTGGGTGCCGTCGTCGAGGTGCAGCGCACTCCATATCCAGTCCATGCTCCACCAGTCCCGCACACCCCACGAATGATCACGTTGTCCGGGAACCGAATCGACCCGGTAGCTGGTGTCGTCCACGGTCACCGTGCCCGACACCGTGCACGGGATCTCGTACCGCGTCGTGAGCCGGTACTTGTAGGGGGTGCCGTCGGTGGCCCACACCAGATTCATCGTCACGTCAACGGGATTTCCCGCCTCCCCGCGTAACAAAGCCGACGGGTCCGGGTAAGCCCGACCCCGCGCACGCACGTCGACGCGGTAGGTCTGCAGCGGGGCGGTAACCGAGTGGCTCACCTCCAAGGCGTCGGCGGGCACCCGCCAGGGCTCTGGCGGCAGCCGTACGTCGGGATCCACGACGGCGACGGTCGGCATGACGGGTCCACACAGCAGCGCGTGCACCCATGCCGTCTGCTGGTTGGCGATCAGACCGACGCGAAACCAGCCGCCCAATCCCTGTGCCGCATCGATGAAGTCGGCATACCAGCTCTCACTCCACAGCGGCTCGTCGGTGGGAGCGTGAGCGAGTTCGTCGTCCGCCGCCGGCCGCGGGGGCGGTGTCGCCACCGCGACGGGCAGCGTCGTCAACGCTTCGGTGTCGAGTGCGTGATCGCAATTTCGTTGCAGCATCGTCATGAACATCCGGTCACCGCGTTCGGTGCGCTCCACCAGCATTGACGAGACGATCGCCATCATCACACCGAAAAAGCTTTGGCGGCGCACACCTTCGGCGACGCCGGCGAGGCCGATGGGCGCCTCGGGTCCCAGCGCCTCGTGGTAGGCCCGCAGCAATGCGTCGTAGTGGTCCCGACGATCCTGCGTTCGCAGCGCGCATCCGAGAAAGTAGGACAGATCGGTCAGCGCCGGACCCCGGGAAACGGTCTGCCAATCGACCACCGTCAGCGCGCGATCGGCTCCGGCGGTGCCGAACAACATGTTGTCCAGCCGGTAGTCGCCGTGCACCAGACCCTGGATCCGGTTGGGCCTCGCCTCGGCTTCCACGTAGCCGTCGAACGCGGCGATCAGGCGTTCGCACACCACACGATGCTCCGGGGCGATCTGGTCGCCGTACCGGTCGAGGAAGCCGGCGTAGAGCGACGCGATCATCGCCTGGTTGAGCGCCGTCTCGCGGTTGAGCCACGACGCTTCGGCCAACGCGGTGTCCCCGAGCAGCGGGCCTTGCAGCCGTCCCAGCTCGACGACCCCCAGGCGGGCCTGTTCGATTGTGGCCCCGGTGATTTCGTCGCCGACGACCGCAGGCCCGGCATCGCCGAGCAACAGGTCGAACACGCCCGTTGAGGTGTCGATCGCAGCCTGGTAGCAGGGAGCTATCGGCCCGGCCAGGCGCGGTGCGATGTCGCCGTAGAAGCGGACTTCGCGCTCGTAGAGACCCAGGGCCGACCCGGTCTGTCGGCTCACCGGGTCGGTGGCCGCGACCTTCAGCACCACCGATTCCGGTCCATCCGAGCGGGCGTCGGCGTAATGCAGCCGGATCCGGTAGCACTCGCTCATCTGGCCGGTGCCGATGCGCTCCACGGCAAAATCGGCGACGGGTCCGGCGCCGATCGCGGCGGTCAGCCAAGCGGCCGTGAGGTCACCGGGTCGCTCGATGATTTGCTCGCTGTCGGCGTGCATGAGGGTCAGCGTGCCAGGTCAACGGGCCAGGGAGAAGCCGTCCCATGCCATCCGGCGCTGCGGATGCGGATCGAACTCGACGTGGCTCTTGGTGTCGAAGACCATCACGGCACGGCCGGCGGGCGTGTAGGCGGGCCAGTCCTCGCCCGGTGAACCGGTGCGGCTGAATGACCGCCAGCGCCGTTGTATCTGATTGCTGACCCGCAGCGCGGCACGCCGATCGGCCGCGGCGGTCAGCAGTGCGCCGAACCTGGTGCGATAGATGTCGAAGACCGCCAGCAATTCGGTGCCATGCGTCGCGCCCAACCCCGACCAGCGCAGCGTCCGCGGGGCGTAGTCGTACCGGTAGAGATAGGCGGGCGCGTGGGTGCCGTGAGCCTCCGCGATCTGCCAGGCCGCCGAGGCGAACGCGAAGTCCCCGCCGAGCTGGATACATGCCGACGGCGCCGGATAGTCCGGGTAGGCGGCCGTAATGCGTTCGCGGGCAGCAGGTTCCGTGTCTGCCAGCAACTCTTCGATCATCGATCGGTTGGTCGGCAGCATCTTGAGGAAGCGGGTGAACAGGCGGCCTTCTTCGGCGTTGGTGCCGACGATGAGCGGCACCCGATGGGCCCGGCCGTCTCGCATCGCCTCCACCGGATCCAGGGGCAGCATGTCGTCGCCGATGACGGGACCGATCGGGAAGGCGCCCAACCTGTCTTCCGTGCCCTGGTCGATCAGCCGGTGCTGGGTTTCCACCAGTTGAGCCGTGGACGCACGCATCAGCGCTTGGGCGGCATCGTGGGCGCGCACGCCCAGCAGCTGGGCGAATCGCGTCGCGAATTCGGCGGCGATGTCTTTCGAGCGCACCAGACCCGACGCCGGGCTCTCCGAGATCGCCCGGGCGAACAGGCCTTCGGCGGCGGGGACTGCCAACAACGTGGCGGTGATACAGGCGCCGGCGCTCTCGCCGAAGATGGTGACGTTGGCCGGATCACCGCCGAATCCCGCGATGTTGTCGCGGACCCAGCGCAGCGCCAGCACCAGGTCGCGCAGGTACAGGTTGCTGTCGATGGCGATGTCCGGGCTCGACAGCGACGACAGGTCGAGGCATCCCAGCGCGCCCAGCCGGTAGTTGACCGATACGTACACGCAACCGCGACGCGCCAATGCGGCGCCGTCGTACACCGGGGTCGCCGAGCTGCCCAGGATGTAGCCGCCGCCGTGGATGAAGACCATGACCGGCAGCGGTTCGGCCGCGGCGGCCTCGGGTGTGACGACGTTGAGGGTGAGGCAGTCCTCGCTCATGGGCTGGTATTTGCCTCCGAAACCCGATAGGCCGAGCACGGTGTACATGCGCTGCTGCGGCGCACAGTTGGTGAACCCGTGGCAGTGCCGCACGCCCGACCAGGGCTGCGCCGGCTGCGGCGCGCGGAATCGCAGCGGCCCCAGCGGAGCGCGCGCGTACGGGATGGATCGCCAGCGGTTCACTCCGTCGCGGGTGAAGCCTTCGACGGTGCCGGTGGTTGTGCGGGCGCGGACGGTGCGCTCATGCATAACAGCGACGGTAGCCGACACTACGCACGTAGTGTGCGTATGGCGGCCGACTGCGCGGCGCGGCCCGCTAGCCTGGCGGGATGCGGATCGCCGCGCTCATCGCCGTATCACTGCTGATCGCCGGATGCTCCGACACCGGCAACGGCAACTCGGGACAGCCGCAGACCAGCGGACCCTCTGCTGGGCCTTCCTCGGCGGGCAAGCCGTCCGTGCCTTCGAGCGCCCCGCCAGCAGGAGCGGCGATCTCAGACGTCATCGCGTGGATCGAGGCGGGCCACCCCGCCGATCCCGGTCGGTATCACGGCGTCACGCGCGACGGCCTCACCACCCAGCTGGGTAAGGACATCGCCTTCAGCGCCGCAGGCGGCGCCGGTCGGCCAGTCGTCTGCATGACGGACTCCAAACACACCGGTGGCGCGCTGGCCTGTCTCGTGGACCTCGCCAATCCCCCGCCGAGACCCGAGACGGCCTACGGCGAATGGAAAGCGGGCTGGGTCGACTTCGACGGAACGAGCCTGCAAATCGGAGCGGCCCGCGGCGATCCGGGTCCGTTCGTCAACGGCGACGGCGCCCAG
>DASSGQ010000217.1:0-10777 GCA_035693385.1 Mycobacterium sp. | reverse complement strand
GAAATTCGAGATGTGGGCATCTCCGCAGCACATGATCTCGATCCCGGTCGTCGGGCTCGAGGCGAGGTCGGCCGCCATGACCGCCGCAGCGCCCCGGTAGAACGAGAAGGGGTCGGTGAGCATCCGGGCAAAACGCAGCGGAACGAGCTCGTGGAGTCGGTCGGCGTTCTGCGCGACAAGGATTTCCGTGGCCGTCCGGTTGGAGGGCGTCAGTTGCGCGAGGGAACGACGTGGAGCGGCGTCACGCAGTGCCCGACCACGGGCCACGTCCTCGCTCGGTACCTCGAGGTCAATCAACCGTTCACGCAACGCCCGCTGCGCCATTCGGTCAGCATAGTTTGCTGCGACGTAACCCCGCGGGGCTTTCGACGGCCCCGATTTCGGCAGATGTATTTATCGTCAGACTGATTCTCAACGCTGTCGCGAGGTTGCCTGGCGGTTAACATCGTTGAAAATGCGCGCGGGCAGACCATGCCCGGCCCGATCAACTGCGAGATCTCCGAGAGGACGCCTGCCAATGGTAGAAACGCCTCCGCCAGTTAACCGTGCCCGCATCAAGTGGCGCATTCCCTGGCTCAACGTTCTCGGTGTGGTGGCGATCGTCGTGGCAACCACGGCGATCGTGGTCAACAACCTTCCCCGTGACGAGTCCAACCAAATCCTCAACGTGTCCTACGACCCGACACGCGAGTTGTATGCGGCGATCGACAAGGCGTTCGTCCCGCAATATCGCACGCACTCCGGGATCACGCTGGACATCAAGGAGTCCCACGGCGGCTCAGGGCGTCAGCTACGCAGCGTCCTGGACGGCACCCAGAAAGCCAGCGTGGTGTCGCTGGCGCTGATCAGTGACATCCAAACGTTGAGCAAGCGGGGATTCATCGCGCCCGACTGGCGGCAGCGGCTGCCGAACGGTTCGGTGCCTTACACGTCGACCATCGTGTTCGTTGTCCGGAAGGGCAATCCCAAAGCCATCCACGACTGGCCCGATCTTGTCAAAGGCGACGTGTCGGTGGTGACACCCAATCCGCGCACCTCGGGCAACGGCCAGTTGAGCGTGCTCGCGGCCTGGGGCTCGGTCACCACGCGGGGCGGCAACCAGGCCGACGCGATCGCCTACCTGCGGTCCCTGTTCCACCACGTGGCGGTCTCGGACGCCGGCGCCCGCGGCGCGGCGAACAGCTTCGCGCTGGCGAAGATCGGCGACGTTCAGCTGACCTGGGAGAACGAGGCGCTGCGCGAGGTCGGCGCCAACAAGGACGAACTTCAGCTCGTCTACCCGCCGGTCAGCATCCTCGCCGAGCCCGCGGTGGCCTGGGTCGACGCGAACGTCACCGATCCCAGGACGGCCACCGACGCCAAGGCCTACCTGAACTACCTGTTCACCGACGCCGCGCAGGAGCAGGTGGCGCAATTCGGCTATCGGCCGTTCAAGCCAGAAATCCTGGCGAGACACGCCGACCGGCTGCCTCCGCTCGCGCTGTTCCCGATCAGCGCCATTGCCAAAGACTGGAGCGACGCGCGCGAGCAGTTCTTCGGTACCAACGGAATCCTCGACACGATCTCGGCGGCGCCCGCCGCGGCGTCGGGAACATAGCCGGAGGACGTGACAAAGTGCGCCTCGCTCTGAATTACGACCTGCTGAAGGGACGGCACGATCTCGTTGCCGGTCTCACCGTCGCGGCGATTTCGTTTCCCCAGGCGATGGCGTACGCGCTGATCGCCGGGGTGGATCCCCGCTTCGGTGTGTATTCGGCGATCGTGGTGACCATCGTCGCCTCGGTCTTCGGATCGTCCTCGCATCTGATCAACGGGCCGACAAGCGCGATCTCGCTGCTGGTGTTCGCCGCCCTTGCCTTCATCGATTCGGAGAACACGCACGAACTCTTCGAGGGGCTGTTCCTGCTGGCCGTCCTCGTCGGCGCGTTTCAGATCCTGATCAGCCTCCTCAAGCTGGGCAAACTGACCCGCTACATTTCCGAGTCGGTCATCATCGGCTTCATGGCCGCCGCGGCCTTCCTGCTCGCGGTCGGACAGTTGGGCAACGCGCTGGGCGTGCGCGACAAGGGCAACGGTCACATGCAGGTCTTGCGCCGCGTGTGGCTCACCTTGTTCCACGGCGATCACGTCAACTACCGTGCCGTGATTCTCAGTGGCACAGCGGTGGCGCTGGCGGTCGTTTTGCGCAAGCTGGTGCAGCGGTATGGATGGCCGCAGATCGACATGCTTGCGGTGCTGATCATCACCGCCGTCATAGCCTATGTCGCGGGCTGGTCGATTCCGGGGCCCAACGGGCATACGGCGGTGGCGGTGGCGGCGAAAATCCCGCGGAGCTTGCCCACCCCGCATATTCCCGAAATCCACACCGGCTGGCTGCCCGAGCTGTCTGAGCTTTCTACGGGGGCGCTGGCCATCGCCTTCGTCGGCATCATCGAAGCGTTGTCGATCGCCAAAGCCATTGCCTACCAGACCCAGCAGAAGATCGACTACAACCGGCAGATCATGGCCGAAGGCTTGGCCAACCTCGCCGGCGGCTTCTTCCAGAGCATGCCCGGCTCCGGGTCGCTGTCACGGTCGGCGATCAACTTCCAAGCCGGTGGCAAGACACGATTCTCCGGGATCGTCGCGGCAGCGACGGTCACCGCTGCGTTGCTGCTGTTCGCCCCGTTGCTGCGCTACGTTCCGCAGCCGGCGCTGGCCGGGCTCTTGCTCGTGACGGCTGCGCGGCTGGTCGACTTCAAGCGTCTGGTCTATACGCTCAAAGCGTCCCGCTATGACGCGGGTTTGGTGGTCGTCACCGCATTCACCGGTGTGGCGATCGATCTCGACAAAGCGGTGCTGCTGGGCGTGGTCCTGTCGATCGTGTTGTTCGTGCCGCGTGCGGCCAGGCTGAAAGCCAAAGAACTCATCGTGACGCCCGAACGTGTGGTCCGCGAACGCATTCCGGGTGACTCGGCGGATCCCTCGATCATCATCTGCGATCTGGAAGGCGAGCTGTTCTTCGGAGCCGCAACGGAATTGGACCGCTACCTGGCGGAGATCAGCGAGCGGATCGCCGACGACCAGGTCAAGTTCGTGGTGTTGCGGCTCAAGCGGGTGCGCCACCCGGACGTCGTGTGCATCGAGCGCATCGAGCACTTCCTGCGCGCACAGGAGGCGGACGGGGTGACCGTGCTGCTCGCCGGGGTGCGTCCCGACACGCTCGCCGTTTTGACAAATGTCGGATTCCAAAGCTGGTTTCCCACCGACCACGTCTTCCCCGAAGAGGACGAGGAATACTCGGCGACGCTTCGGGCAGTGCGCTACGCCAACAACAAGCTGGCCGAGCTGCAACTAAGGGAACCGATCACGACCGCATCCGAAATCACCTCCCACACAGACCTCTACTACCGCGTCTGAGGGGCCTGCGCCTCGGGGCTTCCGACCTTGATGGCCGCGATGACGCCTCCGTCGACGAGCAGGTCGGTACCGGTGACGAACGATGCATCGTGGCCGAGCAGGAACGCCGCGGCCGAGGCGATGTCATCCGGAGTTCCCAGCCGTCCGGTTGCCGACGCGGCGATCATCGCCCGCATGCCGTCACCGATCGGGGAGGCAAGTTCCTGCTGTCCCATCGGCGTAGAGATGATGCCGGGACTGATCGAGTTGATGCGTGCACCCCGGCGGCCCCACTGTGCGCTGGCGGCACGTACTCGGATGTGGTTGGCCTGCTTGGCGATTCCGTAGGCAATGCCGGGCTCGGTGATGCGTCGGGGGCTGACGAAGTCCAGTCCCATCAGTTCGCCGGTAGGGGTATGGGCCAGCGCGTGTTCCTGCGCGGCGGTCAACGGGGGGAACAAGTGTCCGGCCATGCTGGCGATCACGACGCCCGCGCCGCCCGGCGCGATGATCTCGCCGAATGCGTCCAGGACCAGCGCGACGCCGAGCAGATCCACGGCCAGGATCGCTTCCGCTGAGGCCTGCGACGGCGACAGGCCGGCGGTGTGTGCCACCCGTGTGACGGCCCCGAGTGCGGCCGCGTGTTCGGCAAGCTCGCGCACCGATTCCGGCGACGAGACATCGACCACGCGGCTTTCGACGTGATGGCCCTCCGCGGACAGCGAACCGGACGCCGACGCCAGTGCCGCCTCGTTGTAGTCCGCCAACAGGACGGTCATGCCCGCGCCCAGCCGGCGGGCGATCGCGTGGCCCATGCCGCCCACGCCGATGATGGTCAACACTGCGTGAGCCACCGGTTATGTCCTGGGGCCGGGATCGTCTTCCGCGTACTGTGGGCGACCGCTGTGCCGGATCGTCCTGCCGACAAACGGCGCCCTGACGGTGGAGAGCAGGTAGCGGCGGTTGACGATCAGCCCGGCGATCGCGACCGCCGTGTAGATCCCGCAGAGCAGCAGCCGGCCTTGCGTCGAGACGATCGGGAACTGGACGGCGAACAACACCAGCAGCGCCCACGCGGCGGCCCGGCGAAAACGTAGCGCCAGGATCAGCGCCACCCCCATCAGCGTCTGGGTGGCGGTGAGCAGCACTTCCTCTGTCTGGCGGGAGTCGAGCACCAGGGACAATCCGCCGCCGCCGAGCGCGTGGGCTATCGGCAACGACCCGACCAGCAGCGTCCACTGGTTCACTTTGGACGAGATCAGCGTGGCCATTGCCGCCGTGCCCTTGCCGCGGGAGGCGAAGATGATCGCGATGATGAACTCGGGGGCTTCCGAGGCCAGCGGGGCAAGCCACTGAACCAGCAGGAACCGGTCGATCCCCAGTTCGGTGCCGGCTGCGACCAGATTGTCGGCGAACGGCTTGGCGCACAGCAGGATCACCGCGCCCGACACGGCGAAGAGACCGGCGACGGCGATGCGGCGGCTGCGATCGGGTAGTTCTCCCAGCGCGGCGGCGGTACCGATGAGGTCAGGCTCCTCCACGTCGCCGTGGCTGACCTTGTAGAGGTAGAAGCCGAACCAGGCCAGCAGCGCGAGCCCAAGAGCCAGGTGGATTTCGCCGCTCGCCGGGATGACGAAGGCGACCACGCCGGCGATCAGCAGGAACCCGAGTTCGACGCGGTTGGCGGGCTCCAGCGCCAAACCGCCGCGCTGGTCGGCACCGGCATTTCGCGCCACGACGCTGCCGACCAGCACCACGACCGGCCAGCCCAAGCCCATCAAGAGCCGATTGGACCCGGTCATATTGGCGGCGGCGTACTGGGTGTACTCCGCGTTATGGCCGGACACATACGCGTAGTAGAGGTCGACGGCATATTCGGGCAGCACCGCGACCAATGCGAGCCCCGCGATCGCCAGGCCGCCTGAGACATCGATCTGCGCGGCTTCGGCGGCCCACGCCAGCACGAAGCTGGCCGCCACGACCGCGCCGCCGAAGATCAAGAGGGCGGCGACGGGGTCGACATGGAGGCCGAGGGCCCGGACCACGACCGCCGGGGCGATAAAGATCGTGGTGATCAGCGCCGAACGGGTCAGGGTTCGCCAACGCGCACGCGATCTCGTCGAGACCGCGGCAGCCGGCCTGTCTATGGCGAGCATCGTCTTCCTTCAGCGCATCGAGGGGTGCCGATCACGGGTGATTACGTCGGCTCGCTTGCTGTCGAGACTGCCGTCCCAAGGTACCCGCGAAACCCGTGGCCAGCAACGTTGTGGGCGGGCAAAGCGACAGCGTGCCGGACCCTGTATTTGCTGGCCACATGCGGCGATGCCGAAAGTTCGGACGTGCTTATCTGAAACTTTGGCAAACCTTTTACTGCCGTGCGATGGCGTTTTGGACCGATGGCGATACGACTCGGAAGGCGACCGGGTGGCCTGGCATCCCGGTTTGATCCACCGCCGCGACGGATGCAGGGGTAGCTCGGTTGGTTTCGGGGGAGTGCCGACCTCCGGACAACCGGGAACGTCCTAATCCATGATTGCTACGACGCGTACCCAGGCGAATGCCCGTTTTTGGCATCGCCGAGCGGCGAAGAATCGAGGCTGGCGATGCGCCTCATCTCACGGTGTTCTTTCAGAGCGGCCCCACGAGCCCCTCGTCTAGGAGCTTGGGCAGCGCTTTGAAACCTTCTACAGCAGGTAGGCAACTTCACGGCACCGGGACGCGTGACGCAGTGTGCTGGATTCATGCGGCAATCAAGAAGATGTCCAAGGAGGACACCGGGGGTGGCTTCATCGATATCGGCAAGGCAATCTTCTCGGACGTGTCGCAGACATCGGCCGACCGGATATGTAGCTGGTTACTGCTATGTGGCCACCGTCGGTCGGCGTAGTAAGCATCTCGGGTGAGCGGTAGAACACTTCAGCCTGACGCGCGAAGATGTCGAGAGAGCCGTGCGCGGCTAGCGGGACTCAGTGGCGGCCAGCGCAGCCAACGAGGAAGGCCGCGAGGCATCGTCGCCTGTTGGTCCTTCTACTATTCGGTCCGTCCCATTCCACCGGTCACGGGGCGTTACGCCGCCTCCGTTGAGCTGAGCGCCCCGTTCTCGACCAGCCAAGCGGCGTCAAGCAGCGCGGTGGCTAGCTCCCGCACCGCGTCCGGCGCCATGCCGTCGAGGCGCTGCTCGACGTGAATGGTCGTATCGCCCGGCAGTGTCTGGCCGTCGGGGCTGAGGTAGTCCTCACGGGCGATCCACACGGCGGCTGACACGATGCGCTCCCATGAAGCGACCATGCGGCCATCGTCGAGGCGCAGCCAGCGCGGCGGGGAGTCAGGTTCAATCCAAGCGGGAGGTGTTAGTGATGTCGTCATAGCGCTGACGCTAGCGTCAATTCCGCTGCACGGCAAGCCAGTTCAACGCTCTCACCTTGTGCGATGCACATTCCCAAGGCATTTCAATCACGGCCCTGTTACCGACGTTGCCATCAAGTGTGAAATCTCTAACAGTTCACCGCACGCTGTGAGCGTCGTCACCTCTACTGCCACGACAACACCCAGGGCGTAACGATCTTCGAGACACACTTGGTCGTCGGCCACAGGCTCCCCGATCACAAACATTCTCCGGTACCTGGGGATTCTCCGGACCCGTTCTAATCGCTTTGAGCACAATCACCTCGCTGCGCGTGGCCAGGAGCGTATCAACCAGCAGCTGGTGTAGCGCTACGGTGGCCTCATGCGGCTCGTCGGTCTGGTGCGCCCCGCTGGAACGCCAGCGGCGATCGGGTTCCAAACCATCGCTCCGAAACAAATTGTGGCACTTGGCAAATCGGATTGCGTGCGGCGCCGTCAATCGAATCCAGATCAATCGGTGGGGCCCATCGCCGTGGCGCTGGCTTGCGTCATCAGTTCGACGACCTGATTGCGGGTCAGCGACGCCATCAGTTGCACGGCGGCGCGCATGTCTTCGCCCACGATCCAGGTCGGCCCATTGGTCAGATTCTCGAACGCCTCGGCGATGACATCGGCAACGGCCGCGGCGCCCGGCGGCGCGTCGTCCGGCTTGCTGATCTGGCCGCGGGTGTATTCGAGTTGCCGCAATGCGGGCGTATCGGTCTTGCCCAAGATGAGGCCCAGGACGTCGACGCCCTTGTCGTGCAGTTCGGCCCACAGCGCTTCGGCGAAGACCATGTCGAACGCCTTGGAGGCGCCGTAGGCGACCATGTTAGGCCCCCCGGCCAATCCGGCGCCAGACCCGAAAATGACGATTCCGCCCCTGCCCCGCCCGACCATGGCGGGGGCGAAGTGGTGGCAGAGCTGCATCGGCACCATGCAGTTGCGTTGCACCATCGCTTCGGCGGCCTCGATCGGATTGGCCAGGAACGGCGTGAAGCTCGGGTCGGCACCCGCGCAGTACACGAGGAACCCGATCTCCAGGTCGCTGGTTGCCGCGGCGATCGCCGACGCCGCGTCGGGTTCCGCGAGGTCCATTGCCAGAGTGCGTGTTTGGGCCGATGTTTGCGAATCGATCTGTGCCGCAATCTGATCCAGCGCCGCCTGCCGACGGGCCAGCAACACCACATTGACGCCGCGCTCGGCGAGCCCCGCGGCGAAGGCGGCGCCCAGGCCGTCGGAAGCTCCGGCGACCAGCGCCCACGGTCCATACTTGGCTGCGAATGTCACCGATACTCCTTATGTTTCACCGACGGTGGTCAGCCGCACCTGGGTATACCTGCGGCGCGCGATGCGCCACCCATCGTCGGTTCGAACGATCGCGTCGTCATAGAAACCGATAGCGTTGACGCCGGATTCGTTGTCACCGGCCATGATCAGCCCGTCGATATAGGTGCGGGCGGTGGCGTTGTCGCCGTCTACCGCGATCGCCTGGTTGCTCAGCCGGTGCATCGTGTGTCCCGCCAGGGCATGCACCTGCTCCATGAACTGTGCGACGGCGTCGATGCCGTTCCATGCGCCGATCTCGCCGTAGTCGAGTTGGCAGTCGTCGGTGAACACGGTTCGGAACAGCGGCCAGTTGCGTCGGTCGATGCCGGTGGCGTAGCGCACCAGCAGGTCGAAGATGTCTTGGCGGTCGTCTCGATCGGTCATGGGACGTCTCCGTTCGGGTGGACGACGATGCGCGGTGGGCCCTCAGACCTGCGCGCGAGGTCGAGTGCGGCGGGGACTTCGTCGAGGCCGATGACCTTGCCGACGCTGGGTAGCGGGTCCAGCCGTCCCGACGCGATGGCGTCGAGCGTTCCATACCAGTCCTGTGGGTGTGGCCCGCCGCCGAATTGGATGGTGACGCCTTGGCGGGTGGCGGTGGTGATGTCCAGCGTGTCGCCGGTGTACCAGCCACCCGCGCAATAGATCCGGGTAGCCATTTCGGCGGATTCGACGATGCTCTGGATGAGCCCGGCGGCGCCGACGCACTCGAATACCACAGCCGGGCCCGGCAATCCGCGTTCGGCGCGAACCTCCCGGAAGGCATCGAACGGTGACTTCTCGGCGGCATCGACGACGACGTGGGCGCCGAAGCGATCACGGGCCAGCTCGCGGCGGTCGGGCTTGTAGTCGGCCACGACGATCGGTTCGACGCCGCGGCCGGCCAGGGCGGCGACGGCCGACAGGCCGATCGCCCCGGCGCCGATGACGATGGGGATCTCGCCCGGTTGGATCTGCGCCGACCGCACGTAGAACTCGCCAACCGCGAAGGCATCGGTCAGCGCGATGGCGTCATTGGAGACGTCGCCGGGGACCGGTTTGGCCGCCGCTTCCGAAACCACCAGCAGCTCGCCGAAACTGCCCTGGGCTTCCGGGTGCTGGCCGATGATGCGCAGCCCGCCGGCGCCGCCGTCGACAAGTCGCACGGGCATCGCCGTCACCCGCGAACCCAAGGCGAGCTGATCGGTGCAGCCGGGTCCGCGCGCGACGACCTCACCGACGAACTCGTGGCCGAGCACGATGTCACGGTCCGCGTCATACAGCGAGCGACCGGTGGGATCCTCGACGGCCAGTTCGGGGTGATCCATGAAGTGCACGTCGGATGCGCAGATCGCGGTACTCAGCGTTCGCAGCAGCAGTTCACCCGGGCCGGGCACGGGGTCCGGTGTATCGCGGACCTGTAGTCGGCCGTCTCTCAACACAACAGCGCGCAATGCGTCAGCCCCGTGTAATTCTCGAATAACCGATATAAAATCTCGAAGGCTCGTGGTAACTGTAGGAACGCCGTCACGGAGGAGTCAAGCGATTCGCGGATCGACGTCGGCGCCGACCGCCCGGGTGCTCGACATCGTCGAGCTCCTGGCCCGGTCCGCAAATACGCGGCTGCGGTTCTCCGACATCGTGCGCGAGCTGGATCTCACTCAAGCGACGGCACACGCGATCCTCAAGACGCTGTGTGATCGCGGATGGGCCAGCCGCGATCCCGTCGCGAAGACCTTTACCCTCGGCCCCGCGCTGGCGGTGGTGGCCGCGCGGACCGACACCGTTCGCCCGCTTGCGCACGCGGCTCGTTCGGCGGCCCTGCGGCTGTCCCGCGAGGTCGGCTTCGCCGGGTCTGTCGTCGAGCGATTCGGTGATTCATTGGTGGTCACCGCCTTCGAGGGCGATCCCGCTACCCAGCCGGCGGGAATACCGGGCGATCGCATTCCCTATGCCCCTCCGTTCGGCGTCGCACTCGCCGCCTGGGATTCCGAGGAGGAGCGACGGGCGTGGATCCGGCGCGGTGCGGGCAACAACACCGATCGCATCGCGCGCCTCGAACGCGTGTTGGAGCACACACGTGAGCGCGGATTCGACGTCGACTGGACAACGCCGGCCCTGGCGCAGGCCGTCCAAGTGGTCGGCACGCTGGACAGCAACGAGATGCCGACTCCGGTGCGGCACATCGTGGACCAGTTGCTCGTCGAGTTCACCACCATCGGCTTCCTCTCCGACGACAACCCAGGTCGCCGCAAACAGCCCGTGGTCACCATCGCCGCGCCGGTTTTCGACCATCGTCGACAAGTCGCCCTGATGGTGGCCGTTCATCCGCTGTGCCCGCTCAGCGCGCGGCAGATCCGGGTCATCGGGAAGAAACTCACCGACGAGACGGCCGCGATCACCAAGTCGCAGCGGCATGCGGTTAATGGGGCCGTTTGACCGTGCCTACACGGCTACCGGCTCGGCCTCGAGGCGACAGATAATCTCCCTTGGAGCGCGATCGACGGAAGGACGAAAAGCCGTGGCGGACAACTACGTTGTGGACGATATTGCCGGCTTCGTCGTCGGCGCCAAGCCGGCGGACCTGAGCGGGCGGCCCCGGGCATTGCTGAAACGCAACGTGCTGGACAGCGTTGCCTGCGCCGTCGGCTCGCTGGACGGTGAACTCATCACGACGATTCGCGAACACACCGAGCAGTTCAGCGGC
>DASSGQ010000216.1:0-4937 GCA_035693385.1 Mycobacterium sp. | reverse complement strand
GCCGGATCAGCCACTGCGGTGGTTGCGCGTGGCGGACGTTGACGGCGAAATCGAGCATCCCGGGGGCGACGGCCTGATCGCCGTGGTAGCGGGCCGCCACAGGCGCGCTCGGGTCCAGAGTCGCCATCAGTGAAACACTAGTGGGCCGCGCGGGCGGCCAGGCAGGAACACCGTCACACCACGGTGTCGCCATCGACGACAATGGTGTCGTGACAGGCACTGCGTCCTCTGATTGCCCGACTCCACAGCTGGTGATCTTCGATCTCGACGGAACGCTCACCGATTCCGCGGAAGGGATCGTTGCCAGCTTCCTGCACGCGCTCGGCCACGTCGGCGCCGCGGTGCCCGAGGGCGACCTGGCCGCACAGATCGTCGGACCGCCCATGGACGACACCTTTCACTCGATGGAGCTCGGCGAGGTTGCCGAGGAGGCGATCGCGGCCTTCCGGACCGAGTACGCCGCCCGCGGCTGGGCGATGAATGCGCTGTTCGACGGCATCGAGCAGTTGCTTGCCGACCTGCGTGCCGCCGGTGTCCGGCTGGCCGTGGCCACCTCCAAGCTGGAGCCGACGGCACGACGAATCCTGGCCCATTTCGGGCTGGACGAGCATTTCGAGGTCATCGCCGGCGCGACCCCCGACGGCTCGCGCAAAACCAAGATCGAGGTGTTGGCGCACGCGCTGGAACAGCTGCAGCCGGTGCCCACCCGCGTGCTCATGGTGGGCGACCGCAGCCACGACGTACACGGCGCGGCCGCGCACGGCATCGACACCGTCGTGGTCGGCTGGGGATACGGGCAGGCCGATTTCGCTCACGGTGCCGCCGTGGACGGCACACCCGCCGGGGTGACCCATGCCGCGACCATCGACGAGCTGCGGAGGGCGCTGGGTGTCTGATGCCAATGCCCCACTCCACAGCGGGCCCTCCGACGGCCCGCATCGTCGTCGGGGCCAACCTTTGCACGTCACTTTCGTCTGCACTGGCAACATCTGCCGCTCGCCGATGGCCGAGAAGATGTTCGCAGACCAACTGCGGCTGCGCGGTCTGAGCGATGCCGTGCGGGTGACCAGCGCGGGCACCGGCAACTGGCATGTTGGTAGCTGCGCCGACGAGCGGGCGACCCGCGTTCTGCGCGCCCACGGCTACCCGACCGACCACCGCGCCGCGCAGCTGGACGCCGATCACCTGACCGCCGATCTCGTGGTGGCCCTGGGCCGCAACCACGTTCGAATGCTGCGGCAGCTGGGCGTCGAGGACAGCCGGATACGCATGCTGCGATCATTCGACCCGCGCTCGGGCAGATACGCCCTCGATGTCGACGACCCGTATTACGGCGACCCCGAAGACTTCGAACAGGTGTTAGAGGTCATCGAAGCTGCCTTGCCCGGGCTGCATGACTGGGTCGACGAACGACTCGCGCAGAGCGGACACGGTTGATGCTGCGTTTCAGGCGGGGATTGGCTTTCCTGCTGCGGCCGGGCTGGATAGCGCTGGCGCTGGTGGTCGTCGCCTTCACCTACCTGTGCTTCATGGTGCTCGCGCCCTGGCAGTTGGGCAAGAACACCAGGACGTCGCGGGAGAACCACCAGATCGAATATTCTCTCAACACCTCGCCTGTGCCGTTGAAAACCTTGTTGCCACAGCAGGATTCGTCGGCACCGGACGCCCAGTGGCGCCGTGTGACGGCGACCGGGCACTATCTGCCGGACGTTCAGGTGCTGGCCCGGTTGCGAGTGGTCGAGGCGGATCAGGCGTTCGAGGTGCTGGCACCGTTCGTCGTCGACGACGGGCCTACCGTCCTGGTCGACCGTGGCTATGTGCGGCCCGAGCCGGGGTCTCATGTCCCCCCAATCGCTCGCCCGCCGGCGCAGACGGTGACCATCACGGCACGGCTGCGAGATTCCGAACCCACGATGCCCGGTAAGGATCCGTTCGTCAGAGACGATGTGCAGCAGGTGTATTCGATCAACACCACGCAGGTCGCCGCGCTGACGAAGGTCCCACTGACCGGGTCCTATCTGCAACTGGTCGACAGCCAGCCCGGCGGACTGGGCGTGATCGGCGTGCCACACCTGGACGCGGGACCGTTTCTGTCCTACGGCATCCAGTGGATTTCCTTCGGCATCCTCGCGCCGATCGGGTTGGGCTATTTCGTCTACTCCGAGATCCGTGTCCGCCGCCAGGAAAAGCAAGCGGAGTCGGCCCGCGACGATCATCAGGCTTCCGCAACACCGATGACCGTCGAGGAGAAACTCGCCGACCGCTACGGCCGCCGACGGTGAGCCAGCGCGACCAATAGCGCGGCGCCCGCCTGCACCGTCCGCGACAGCCGGACTGCGCGGCGCAGGTCGGCCACCGTGGCCGGTCGGCCGTCACCGAGGGTGGGCCGGATCTGTAGCTCATGGTGGTACTGGGTGGGGCCGCCGAGCCGGACACCCAGCGCCCCGGCGAAGGACGCCTCGACGACACCGGCGTTGGGGCTGGGATGCCGGGCGGCATCGCGCCGCCAGGCGCGCACCGCGCCCGACGGTGAACCGCCGACGAGAGGCGCGCACAGCACCACCAGCGCCGCGGTCGCCCGGGCGGCGATGTAGTTGGCCATGTCATCCAATCGTGCTGCGGCCCACCCGAATCGGATGTAGCGGGGAGAGTGGTGGCCGATCATCGAATCCAGTGTGTTGATGGCGCGGTAGGCCAGCACCGCGGGCACTCCACCCACCGTCGCCCACAGCAGCGGCGCCACCTGGGCGTCGGAGGTGTTCTCCGCGACCGATTCCAGCGCGGCGCGCGTCAGACCCGGGACGTCCAACAGCGCCGGATCGCGACCGCACAGTGACGGCAACAGCTGTCGCGCGGCCTCGACGTCGCCGCGCTCCAGCAGCTGCGCCATATCCAGACCCGTGTGGACCAACGATGTCCCGCCCAGCGATACCCAGCTGGCCGTGGCGGCGGCGGCGACCGACCAGGCCCGGCCGCGGCGCGCGGCGGCCGACTGGGCGAACGCACCCAGCAGGATCACCGCACCGACCATCAGCCCCGCGTGCAGCGCACCGGCGACCTTGGTGTCGCGGTAGGTGACGCGCTCCACCCCGGCGGCCGCCCGGCCGAACAACGCGACCGGGTGACCCCGTTTCGGGTCGCTCACCGCGAGGTCGGCCAGAAAGCCGGCCAGCACGCCGGCGATGCGGGCCCGCGGTGTCATGGCAAGCACTCCCGCAGCGTCTCATACGTGGTCTACTCGAGTGCATGAGGCGAGATCCGCGATGAAGCGGCCCGCAACCAGGATCGCCGACCTGCTCAATCCGGCGGCACTGCTGTTGCCCGCGGCAAACGTGATCATGCAGCTGTCCCTGCCGGGCGTCGGATATGGCGTGCTGGAAAGCCCGGTGGACAGCGGCAACGTCTTCAAACATCCGATCAAGCGGGCCCGCACCACCGGGACCTACTTGGCGGTCGCGGCCATCGGGACCGAGTCCGACCGGGCACTCATCCGCGGCGCGGTGGACGTCGCGCACCGGCAGGTTCGATCGACGTCGTCGAGCCCGGTGTCCTACAACGCGTTTGATCCCAAGTTGCAGCTGTGGGTGGCTTCGTGCCTGTACCGCTACTTCGTCGATCAGCAGGAGTTCGTGCACGGCCCGCTGGATGACGCCAGCGCCGACGCCGTCTATCGCGACGCCAAGCGGTTGGGGACCACCCTGCAGGTGCCCGAGCGCATGTGGCCGCCGGACCGGGCGGCGTTCGACGAGTACTGGAAGCGCACCCTGGACGAGCTACGCATCGACCCGCCGGTGCGAGAGCATCTCCGCGGGGTCGCGTCGATGGCGTTTCTGCCGTGGCCGTTACGAGCACTGGCGGGGCCGTTCAACCTGTTCGCGACGACGGGCTTCTTGGCGCCGGAGTTCCGGGCGATGATGCGGCTGGACTGGTCGGCCGGCCGGCAGCGCCGGTTCGAGTGGCTGCTGGCCGCCCTGCGGCTTGCCGACCGCCTGATTCCACACCGGGCCTGGATCTTCAGCTATCGGCTTTACTTGTGGGACATGCGATCTCGCGCGCGACGGGGCCGACGCATCGTCTAGGGCGGACGTCAGCGCACTCCGCCGGCCAGTGTGAATCCGGCGACGCACCCCGCGCGTGTCGCGTCGTCGGATTCACATTCGACGCCCGCCCAGTATCAGCGCACCGTCGCAAAGAACGCGCGCAAGTCGTCGACAAAGAGCTCCGGTTGTTCAAAAGCGGCGAAGTGGCCGCCGCGGGGCATGTCTGTCCAGTGCGTGATGTTGTAGTTCGGCTCGCACCAGCTGCGCGGCGCTTTCAACAGCTCCTTGGGGAAAGCGGCCACACCGGTGGGCAATTCGACACGCGCCCCTCCCCTCCAGACCCGGAAACTCTCCCAATACAAGCGAGCCGAGGAGGCGGCGGTGCCGGTCACCCAGTAGATCATCACGTTGTCGAGCAACTCATCTCGGCCGAACGCGTTTTCGGGATGCCCATGGCAATCCGACCAGGCCCAGAACTTCTCGACGATCCACGCCAGTTGTCCCACTGGCGAATCGACCAACCCGTACCCCAGTGTTTGGGGTCGGGTGGACTGCTGCTTGGAATACCCCGTGCCCCACTTACGGTGCTGGGCCAGCTCGGCCAGGGCGGCCTTCTCCTCCGCCGTGGGGTTGTCGAGGTTTCCCGGCGCGCCGATCGGCATGTTCAGATGAATGGCCGCGCAGTGGCCCCGGTTTCGGCCCAGCTGCGTGGTCACCGCCGCGCCCCAGTCTCCGCCCTGGGCGCCGTACCGCTCGTAGCCAAGGCGCACCATGAGTGTTTCCCAGGCCTCGGCGATCTTTTCGACACCCCATCCCGTGCGGGTGGGCTTGCCCGAAAACCCGTACCCCGGAAGTGACGGGCACACAACGTGAAAGGCGTCGTCGGCGCGTCCGGAC
>DASSGQ010000215.1:0-3638 GCA_035693385.1 Mycobacterium sp. | reverse complement strand
CGAAGGCATGCTGGCACTGACCGGCTACTACCTCTGGCACAAGATCTGCGTGGAGCGCGGCATTCTTCCCGGCATGCAGGAGCTGGTCCGGCGCATCGGTGACGACGAGCGACGCCACATGGCATGGGGCACCTTCACCTGCCGGCGCCACGTCGCCGCCGACGACGCCAATTGGGCGGTGTTCGAAGCGCGCATGAACGAGCTCATGCCGCTCGGACTGCGCCTCATCGAAGAGGGCTTCACCCTGTACGACCCGATGCCGTTCAACCTTTCAGTGGACGAGTTCATGCAGTACGCGGCCGACAAGGGGATGCGCCGGTTCGGCACGATCTCCAGTGCCCGCGGCCGGCCGCTCGGCGAGATCGACCTCGACTACTCGCCGCTGCAGCTGGAGGACACCTTCGCCGACGAGGACGAGAAGGCCCTGGCGGGTGTCGGGGCCTAGGCGGCCAACCGAGGTAGCTACCCGACCCAGACCGTCTTGGCGTTGCAGAATTCGCGGATGCCCAGGCCGGCCAGCTCGCGGCCGTAGCCCGACCGCTTGACGCCACCGAAACCCAGCTCGGGGTAGGACACCGTCATCCCGTTGATGAAGACCTGGCCGGCCTCGATGCCGTCGATGAAGCGCTCCTGCTCCGCCTCGTCATTGGTCCAGGCGTTGGACCCCAGGCCGAAGGTGGTGGCGTTGGCGATCTCGATCGCCTCGTCGACGCCGGAAGCGCGGTACATCGAGGCGACCGGGCCGAACACCTCCTCGGTGTAGAGCGCCATGTCCTTGGTGATGTCGGTGACCACCGTCGGCGGGTAGAACCACCCCGGCCGGTCGATGCGCGTGCCGCCGCAGCGGATCTTCGCGCCCGCCGCGATCGCGTCGTCGACCTGCTGCGCGATTTCGTCGCGGCCCGACTCGGTAGCCAGCGGACCCACGTCGGTGTCCGGGTCGGTCGGGTCGCCGACCTTCAGCCCCTCCATCCGCTCGACGAACTTGTCGACGAACGCGTCGTAGATGTCGGTGTGGACGATGAACCGCTTGGCCGCGATACAGGACTGGCCGTTGTTCTGCACCCGGCCGGTGACCGCGGTCTTGACGGCCTCGTCGAGGTCGGCGGACGGCATCACGATGAACGGGTCGCTGCCGCCGAGTTCGAGCACGGTGGGTTTGATCTCGTCGCCGCAGATGGCGGCCACCGATTGACCGGCCGGTTCGCTGCCGGTCAGGGTGGCCGCCACGACCCGGGGATCACGCAGGATGCGCTCCACGGCGCCCGACGAAACGAGCAGCGTCTGGAAGCAGCCCTCCGGGAAGCCGCCGCGGGTTATCACGTCGGAGAGATATAGCGCCGACTGCGGCACATTGGAAGCGTGCTTGAGTAGGCCGACGTTGCCCGCCATCAACGCGGGCGCGGCGAACCGGACGGCCTGCCACAGCGGAAAGTTCCATGGCATCACGGCCAGCACCACCCCGAGGGGTTGATAGCGGATGTACGCCTTTTTCGCGCCGACCTTGGATGCATCCGCGGGCTCGTCGGCCAGCAGCTTCTCCGCGTTCTCGGCGTAGTAACGAAAACCCTTGGCGCACTTGAGCGCTTCGGCCTTGGCCGAGGCCAGCGTCTTACCCATTTCGAGGGTCATCATGGCGGCGGTTTCGTCGGCCTCCTTCTCCAGCAGGTCGGCGGTCGCGTTCGCCCATTCGGCGCGCTGGGCGAAGGTCGTCGAATGGCGGTAGTCGAGGAACCGCTCGTGGGCACGCGCGATTGCGGCGTCAACCTCGTCGTCCGTTGCCGGGGTGAAGGTCTTGACTGTCTCGCCGGTGGCCGGGTTGATCGTGGCGATGGGCACGCTGGCCCTCCTTCATCTGCGTTCGTCGGGGTGCTGGTGAAACGTCCGCCAACAAGCCTGCCACTATCGTGTCCAGAGGGAGGTGCCGGATGAGTAAAGCCGCCGAGCTGATGGTCAAGTGCCTGGAAAACGAGGGTGTGTCCGTCGTCTTTGGAATACCCGGCGAGGAGAACATCCGCTTCATTCAGGCGTTGGCTCACTCGAAGAGCGTCCGTTATGTGCTCACCCGGCACGAGCAGGCCGCGGCGTTCATGGCGGAGATGTATGGACGGGTCACCGGCCGGGCGGCGGTGGTGTCGGCCACCTTGGGGCCGGGCGCGATCAACATGCAGCTCGGGGTCGCCGACGCCACGACCAACAGCACACCGATGGTCGCGATCTCCGCGCAGGTCGGTCAGGATCGCGAGTACAAAGAATCGCACCAGTACGTCGACCTGGTGTCGATGTTCGCTCCGATCACCCGGTGGGCCGCCGGCGTCCCCACTGCACACGCCATCCCGGAGATGTTCCGCAAAGCGTTCAAGCTCGCCGAGACCGAACGACCGGCCGCGGTCTACCTGGCCGTGCCTGAGCACATAGACGCCGATGCCACCGACTACGACCTGAAACCATTGCCCCGCAACGTCGTTCGCGCCGAAGCGCCGGCGCCCCGGCAGGTGGCGCGGGCGGTCGACATTCTGCGCAACGCGCAACGACCGGTGGTGCTCGCCGGGCATGGCGCCGCCCGCGGCGACGCGACCAAAGCCCTGCTGCGGTTCTCCGACGCATTGGGCATTCCGGTGGCCAACACCTTTCACGGCAAGGGCGTGATGCCCGACGATCATCCCAACAGCATCGGGACCCTCGGGTTCATGCGGCATGACTACGTCAACTTCGGTTTCGACAACGCCGACGCCGTCATCGCGGTCGGGTATGAGCTACAGGAATTCGACCCCGTCCGGATCAACCCGCAGGCCGACAAGAGGATCATCCACATCCATCGTTTTCCCGCCGAGGTCGACATGCACTACCCGGTTGACGTCGGCATCATCGGCGACATCAGTGCCTCACTCGATGCGCTAACGGACGCGCTCGCGGGCCACGCCTTCGAACCTCAGACGGAGGTTCCCGGGTGCGGCCTACTGGCCGAGGAATTCGTTCGGGGACAACAGGATTCGCGCTATCCGCTGGCGCCGGCGCGGGTGGTCGCGGATACCCGCGAGGCGTTGGGCCGCAGCGACGCCGTCCTGGTCGACACCGGTGCCACCAAAATGTGGATGGCACGGCTTTACCCGACCTACGAGCGCAACACCTGCTTGATCTCAAACGGCTTGTCCACCATGGGTTTTGCACTGCCGGGAGCCCTCGGGGTCAAGCTGGCACGGCCCGCGGCGAAGGTGCTCGCGGTGGTCGGTGACGGCGCCTTCCTGATGAACTCACAGGAGATCGAGACGGCCGTTCGGGAGCGGATACCTCTGGTGGTGTTGATCTGGGAGGACGGTGGTTACGGCCTCATCGAATGGAAGATGGACCTCGAACTCGGAGCACATTACTACGTGAAGTTCGGCAATCCCGACATCGTGACCTACTCGGAAAGCTTCGGCGCCAAGGGATATCGGATCAACAGCGCCGCGGAGCTGTTGCCCACGCTGAAGGAAGCCCTCGACGATGATGGGGTTTCGCTGATCTGTTGCCCGGTCGACTACTCCGAGAATCTGCGGTTGACTGACCGGCTCGGCGAGCTTGACGAAACGCTCTAGCCACCGGGATCCGCTTTGCGGCGTAATCACATCGGTCACTTGGGTCTCGGCGGCGAGGGC
>DASSGQ010000214.1:0-12819 GCA_035693385.1 Mycobacterium sp. | reverse complement strand
TTGACTTTTGGTAAAAGGGGCGCCGATCAGGCGGGCTTCTGTAGCCCGGTGCCGGTCAGCAGATAGCCGGGGGCGACGGCGGCGGTGTCGGCCCGCATCAGCTCCACGACGGCGGCGCCGGCCACCTCCGGACTGAGCGGTACGCCGAGCTGCCTGACGTACTCCTCCTCGGACTGGCCACTGCGGGCCGCGTACGCGCGCACGGCGGGGCGGCCGAGTTCGGTCAACGGGGTGATCCGGGGCATCACCGCGGTGAACGCGATAGCCAAACCGGCGCGGTTCGCCTCCTCTTGTGCGTAACCGGTGATAAAGCGTTGGGTGGCTTTGGCGCCGGCGTAGCCGCCACTGAGCGGTGATCCGGCCAAGGCGGCGCCGCTGCTGATGACCACCACCCTGCTGCCGGGTCGCAAGGGCTTGAGCAGGGCCTCTCGCAGCCAGTGGAATGCGATACGCACGTCGGCGTTCCAGTTCGCCGAGAACGTTTCCCAGGTGTGGTACTGCAGCGGACGCACGAGCGGGCTTGCTCCGGCCACCAGCACGAGAACGTCCGGATCGTATCGGTCCAAGAGGCTGCCGGGCACCGATGCGTCGGCCGCATCGGCGATCACCGCTTGGATGCTTCCAGGGCCGGCTGCCGGCTCGGAAAACGTTGTTGCGCTGCGGGCCACGGCGATCACCGCGGCGCCGGCCTGAGCCGCAGCCACCGCGATGCCGCGGCCCAGGCCCCGGCTTGCGCCCACGACCATTGCGGTGCGGCCGGTTAGGTCGTCCATCGCTTCATGTGCGACCCCGTTCATGGCGTTACCCCTTTTCCAAAGATGAAGCCCCCGCACTGTGGTGCGGGGGCTTCGAGGACTTCTCGATATATAGACAACTCGCGGCGCCGAAAATCATCGCGACGGCGGGCCTCGCTTTTTTCCGAACCTGCGGGGCGCCGTTCGATCTGCCGAGCGCCGTCGACGAAGGGCTCGCGGAGTCCTCGAAATTCACCCGCTCGAAACGTGTTTGCAGTTGCCTGCGGCTGGGGTTCGATTAGGCAACCAGATAACGATGCGGGCGACGAGACAGCCCAGAAACGGAAAACGATGAAAACGAGGCAAACGATGAAAACGAGACAGGGACGACGGGGCGAGCGACGCGGCTTTATCCAGGGCCTCACCGCGCTCTGCGTGCGTTACGTGGAGCGCCTCATGCCCGACCCCTATTTGTTCGCGGTCCTCCTCACCCTCATCGTGGTCTTGCTCGTCGCGGTGCTCGTCCGTGGCGCGACGGCCGCCGGCGTTCTGAAGGCGTGGTACGGCGGAGTGTGGGGAGCGCAGAACATCTTCACGTTCGCGTTCCAGATGGTCCTCGTCCTGGTGACGGGTTACACGCTGGCCGAGGCGCCCATCCTGAAGCGGGCCATCATCAATGTCGCGAGTAAGCCGACCAACCAGGTGCAGGGAGCCCTGCTGTGCTTTGGTGTCAGCACCGTTTTCTCCCTGCTGAACTGGGGACTCGGGCTGGTGTCGGGTGCGCTGGTCGCCCGCCAGGTGGCAAAGCGCCTGTCGGGCGCCCACTTCGGCTACCTCATCGCCAGCGGATTCATGGGCTACATCGTCTGGACACAGGGCCTGTCGTCCTCGATCGCGCTGGCAAACACCGATACCACCAGCCCTATCAACGTCATTCACAAGCTGACCGGCATGACCGTGCCGTTGACGTTGACGATCTTCGAGCCCTACAACTGGATCGCCGTCATCGTGGTGGCCGTGCTGCTCGCCCTCGCGATCTGGCGGATGGAGCCCACGCAGGGTCTCGAACCCGATCCCGCGGTCTTCGAAGAGGAGCCGGCACCCAAGCGCCCCGAAGGCAAGCGGACGTTTGCCGAGTGGCTGGAGAACTTGTGGATCCTCAACGTCGTCGTCTTCGCGGCGGGCATCACGTACTTCGTGCTGAGCGGCTTTGCGCTGAACATCTCGTCGATGATCATGCTGTTCACCGTCACGAGCGCGTTGTTGCACGGGACGCCGATTCGCTTCATCCGCGCATTTTCGAACGCGGCCAAGGTGTCTGGTCCGTTGCTACTGCAATACCCCCTGTACGGCGGCATCGTTGGTCTGCTGGGTTACCTGCCCACAGGATCGGGCAAGGCGCTGCAGACGGTGCTCGCCGAGGCGGTGGTGCGCGGCGCTGATCAGTACACGCTGCCGTTCCTGACATTCATCGGGTCGGTCCTCATCTCGTTGTTCGTGCCTTCGGGCGGCGGACACTGGGCGGTGCAGGGTCCGATCGCGGTCGGCTCGGCGCAGGCCATCGGTCAGCACTCGCCGGCCTACCTCGGGCTGATCTCGATGTCGGTCGCGGTCGGCGAGGGAGTCGCGAACATGATCCAGCCGTTCTGGCTGCTGCCGGTGCTCGCCATCGCGAAGCTGAACGTCCGTCAGGTGATGGGCTTTACGGTGATCGCCTTCCTCATCGGTTTCGCGGTGTTCAGCGCGATGGTCCTCATCGCGCCCCACGTGCTCTGACATCGTCCACCCGAGCCCGGCCGGTTGGGCGGACTAATTGCGCGGGTAGGGTACGCGGCAAGTTCCCTTTTGGGTCGGTGCGGTCTTAACCAGGGAGTCGGTCATGTCGGGTCGTACGTATTCGTTCGAGATCAACCGGACCAGCAGCGCGTCTGCCGCGACACTCTTTCGGCTGGTGGCCGACGGCGCCAGCTGGTCGACGTGGGCCAAGCCGATCGTCCTGTCGTCGAGTTGGGCGCGACAGGGTGATCCGGCGCCGGGCGGCGTCGGTGCCATTCGCAAGGTTGGGGCGTGGCCCGTGTTCGTCCAGGAGGAAACGGTCGAATACGAGCAGGATCGGCGTCACGCCTACAAGATGGTCGGACCTCCGAGCCCCGCCAAGGACTACTCCGGCGAGGTGACCTTTACGCCGAACGCGGCGGGCGGCACGGACATCCGCTGGGCCGGCTCTTTCGTCGAGGGTGTACCCGGCACGGGCCCGGTGATGCGGGCCGCGCTGGGCGGGGCGGTCCGGTTCTTTGCGGATCGACTGGTCAAGGCGGCCGAGCGCGAGTCCGGCGGCGGCCGATAGCGTTTACCCCTGTGGCTTAAGGGGTTTCGCCAGATAGCGCATGACGGCCGCACCACGCGGCCGCCACGCCTCGACGCAGGACTATGGGTTGTTGGCTTGCTGCTCGTCCATTTGAGCCTGCTGCATGCCGTCGAGGAACTGCTGCTCGGCCGCGTCGTTTTGTTCCTGGGCCTGCTGCATCTCCTGTTGCATCTGCTGCAAGCTCTGCTGCTCTTGTAGTTGCGCTTGGTCGTTGCTGTCGTCGGCGGCGAAGCCGTTCCCGCCGGAAAGGTTGGGCGGTGTCTGGGGGAACTGAGGGCCACTGGCGGGTGCCGGCAGGTCACCGGCCATGTCCGCCAGCCGGACTGAACCCGATCCGAGCATGGTTTCGGTGGTGTCGGGCCGGGCGGCGTCGAACAGCGCGAACATCGCGATGGCCGCGGCCCCCGCGAAAATCAGTTGCATCACGCGTAATTGCCGACGCCGGGTGCCGGCTGCGTGGGTTTGGCGCGACGGGCGGTGAGGGGTGGTGGTCATGCATCATGTTTGCGCCTCGTCATTAGCTGTGGGCTGAGAAGCGGCTATCGCCCGAATGTGAGATCACCCGCTGTCACGCGGCCAGACGGTTGTCGGAGCCACCCCAAACTCGTAAGCTTGGCTAAGTGGTTGATGTGGTGATCGCGGGCGCTGGCCCGAATGGGCTGATGCTGGCCGGCGAACTGGGATTGGCCGGGATCCGGCCCGTGGTGCTGGAACCGATGCCGGGGCCCAATCCGCAACGGCGAGCCAACGGCATTGTCGGTCAGGGCGTCCGGATCCTCGACCATCGCGGTCTCTACAGCACCATCACCGGCTCGGCGGAGCCGCCGCGACTCAACCCCCGCGCGATGTTCGCCGCCTTCCCGCTCGATCTCGCGCTGGTGCCGGATTCGCAGCTGTTCCTGCTGCCCGTTCAGCAACCCAGGCTGGTGCAGGTGCTCGCCGATCGCGCCGCCGAGTACGACGTCGACATTCGTTGGGGTCACGCGCTGACCGGTTTCGACCAGGATGCCGACGGCGTCACGGCACATGTCACCGGACCAGATGGCGTTTATCAGCTCAGGGCGAAGTACCTCGTCGGCGCCGACGGCGGCACCAGCATGACCCGCAAGCTGGCCGGCATCGATTTTCCCGGCATGTCGTCGTATGACATCGTCGCCCGGCTGGGCTTCGATGTGCTGCCGCCGGACGAATGGATCGACCCGGTCAGCGGAGGGCTCGACGTACCGGGGTTTGGTCGAGTACCGCCCCTGCAATTCCACCGCGCCGAGCAGGGCGTCTTCGCATTCGGCGCGCTCGGCAGCCGGGCGGCCACGATCGTCTTCGAGCTGGACACAACGGCGCGCGAGGAACCCCCCGACGACAACGTCGACGGCTCGCCGATGAGCCTGGCGGAGTTGGAGGCCAGCGCCAAGCGGGTGCTGGGCGCCGAGGTGCCGCTGCGGTCCGCATCGCCCGACGGGCCGCTTGATCTGCGCCGGTTCTCCGGCATCAACTCGCGGATCGCATCCCGTTACCAGGTGGGCCGGGTGATCCTGGTCGGCGATGCCGCGCACGTGCACTCCCCCATGGGTGGACCAGGGCTCAACCTGGGGCTACAGGACGCGGTGAACCTGGGCTGGAAGCTTGCCGCCGTGCTCGACGGACGCGTGGATCCGGCTCTGCTGGCCACCTACGAAGCCGAGCGCCGGCCCGCCGCCGAGCGGGTGATCATGCACAGCAGGGCGCAGCTGGCTCTCGTCCGGCCCGGGCCCGAGGTGACAGCCCTGCGCCAGCTCTTTTCCGAGCTCGTCACCGACCCCGACATCGTGCGTCGCCTCGGCGACCTGATTTCGGGGGCCGAAAACCGTTACAGCACAGGCAGTGCGCATCCATTGGCCGGGCGGTGGGTGCCCGACTTCAGTGTGGCCAACGGCCGTGGGACGACGCGCGTGGCGGAGCTCGCCCGCGATGGACGGCCGCTACTCGTCGACCTCACCGAGCGCGCTGTGGTGGCGGCAACTGTGGATTGCGACGTTGGCGTCGCCGGCCAGCTCACCGTCGCCGCCGGGCGCCCGCTCGGCGACGTGCCGGCCACCGCCCTGCTCGTGCGCCCGGACGGCTATGTGGCATGGGCATCGTCGGCGGCCACGCCCGACCCCGACGAATTACGGGAAGTGCTCGCGCGCTGGTTCGGGATCTGAGCGGCTTCGAACCGACCTCGTCCCGTAAACGAGGGCTGTTCGCCACCCGACAACCACGGGTCACCGAGAATTTGACGCTCACGCCCTAATTCCGGCCCCTAGCGCTCCTAGGGTGCTGCGACGCTCGGGGCGGTGTAGTGTTCGTTGCTTGAACTACAGTGTGCTGTAGTGCTTTTCGCGACGATCAACCGAACTACCGCGATGAGGGCCACCAATTTCTCGGTGGCGCTGGCGTTCTCGAAGTAATGGTAGTGGCTCCGGGGCCAGCGCGAGTGTGCGGTCGCTCATGCCGGACTGCTGGGTCTTGAAACACTTTGCAGCAGGACGATTTTCGAAGTTCGACGGCAGCGATCGGGCATTGGATCGTCGAGTAATTCGTCAGATGCGTTGCGCACCTGCGGCGCGGAGGTCGGCAATGCTGGGGTAGCCGTCGACGGCCATGAGTAGGTCCAGTTCGGCAAGCACGGCACGCAGTTGAGACACGAGACCGTCGACACCGCCGATAGCCAGGGCATAGAGGTAGGTGCGGCCCAGACCAACGGCGGTAGCGCCTAACGCCAAAGCCTTGGCGACGTCGGAACCACTGCGCACGCCTGAATCGAAGAGCACCGGCATGCCGTCCGCCGCCTTGACGACGGCCGGCAGAGCTTCCAGTGAGGGAAGACCACCGTTGGCCTGGCGGCCGCCGTGGTTGGAGCAATAGATGCCGTCGATACCGTGATCGCGCGCTTTGCGCACATCGTCGGGGTGTTGAATACCCTTGAGCAGCATGGGCAACTTGGTCAATGACCGCAACCAGCCCAAGTCATCCCACCGTACTGGATGGCCAAATACCTTCGCCCATTCGAGGGCCGCCGCCTGAGGATCATCCTGCGGCGATTTGGACAGCCGCGCCAAGAAGACTTCATCGGTGAAGTAGTTCTGCAGGCAATAACCACGCAGTTGAGGAAAATTAGCCATGTTCAGATCGTGCGGTCGCCACCCGGTGATCCAGGTGTCCAGGGTAACCACGATCGCCTTATAGCCGGACCGTTCGGCGCGGTGCACGAAGCTACCAGCAAGCTCCTTGTCGTTGGAAGTGTAGAGCTGAAACAGATTCGGGGTCTCACCAGCGTGCGGGACGACATCCTCCATCCGATCCTGCGTCAGGGTTGACGCCACCATCGGGACTCCCGTCCGCGCGGAGGCTTGAGCCGCCTGGATGTCGCCATGCAAGTCCTGAGAGCACACGCCGACAACTCCGACGGGGGGCATAAACAGCGGGCTGGGCAGCTGCATGTCGAACAGTGACACCGACAGGTCTCGTTCGGTCGGAGCCACCAGCATGCGAGGCACGATCGCATATCGCGAGAAGGCTTCGATGTTGGCGCGCTGGGTATTTCCATCGCCTGCTCCATACCCGACGTAGGAGTACACCCAGGAGGGCAGCACCTCGATCGCCGCACGCTCCAGCGAGGCATAATCGACCGGAAATCTAGGCAGTTTCCCTCGCAGGCCATCTGCATAGATTTCCATTTGGTAATCGCCGTAATTGGGTGTTGGCACGCTACCCTCCCGTACTCGCCGCCGCCGGTGGTTCGGCATGATCAAATCCGCCTTCACGAGCCTCCCACCGGCAACGGTGATCGAAGGTATTCAGCATGACAACGTGCACACGCATCCTGTTGTCGTTCGACACAATGACCGCACTGGCGCTGCATCCAGATCAATGTCGACACGAGGGTGACACATCGGTGCTCCAACTCTGTCCGGCAACGGGTTTGACCGCTGTCGCACGACTTCAAGTTCCGGTTGTGGGCAGGCCGAGACCTCGGGTGCTTGCGGCGAGCACGCTTCACCTGCTGCCCACGGGCTTTAATCCTGTGTAGGACGTTTTTCGCTTTCATATTTCTTGGTCATGTGCTCGATGGCCTGCAGCTGCGTCTGCGCAAGGTCGTTTCGCACTTGGCCGGCGCGCGCGGCGGCATCCACAGTCGGTTGCGCCTGCCCCTGAAAATGCGGCATCACTTCGGCCGCAAACAATTCGGCGGATCGTCTGGTTGCCGCCGGGTTGGCCCACTCGTGGCCCATCTGCAGCATGCAGCCGAAGCCACCCGACTGATCCCACAGCCGCTGCACCTGGGCCCGCGCGCGCTCCGGCGTCCCGATGACACCCGCTCCGTTGTCGTTGATGATGTCGATCATCTCGTCGAGCTGCTCTCCGGGCATGGTCATCTGAGGGAACGCGGCGACCCGTTGGAAGTACCGGAACCACGGCTCGATACCGAATTTCACGTCGGCCCGGGCCTGCTCGTCGGTCTCGGCGAGATGGAAGGGGCCGACCAGGCTCCAGTTCCTGCGATCGACCCGCGTCCCGAAGGCCGCCGCGCGCTCCTCGGCGATGCCCCAGTGGTAGGCGAGCGCATCGAAGCCTTCAACGATCAGGGTCGCCCCGATGGAGAGCAGGCCGATGCCGTGCTTGCCGGCCAGCCTCGCGCCGGTCGGTGACGCGACCGCGGCGACCGCCAGCGGGATCCCGCCGTCGGAGTACGGCGCAAGCTGCAAACGGGCGTCGAACAATTGGTGAGTGGCCGTTTTGGCGCTGACCGTCTCCCCGGCCAGCAGCCGGACCACGATGTCGAGGTTGGTTTCGAGAAGCTCGCGCGTATCGGTGGGGGTGAGTCCGATCATCGCGGAGTCGGTAGGCAGCGAGCCCGGTCCCATCCCGCCCAGTACACGACCATGGGTGAGGTGGTCCAGCAGCATCAACCGGTCGGCGACCCAGAGCGGGTTGTGGTACGCCAGCGAAATGACCCCGGTGCCAAACCGAATCCGCTTGGCACGTTCGGCGGCAGCGGCAATGAAGATCTCCGGGGAGCTGATGATTTCGCTGCCCGCGGAGTGGTGCTCCCCCAACCACACCTCGTCAAAGCCGAGGGCGTCGAGATGTTCGACGAACTCCAGGTCACGCTGCAAGGCAAGCGTCGGATTGGTGCCGGCGCGGTGGAATGGGGCGATGAAATATCCAAACCTGAGCTTCGCCATTGAAGTCCCTTTGCAGTCGCACTGCCCGAACCATAACGCACGGTGCCCGACCCGAGATATTGCTCAGCCGATGGGGCCAGGATCAACATGGCCCCATCGGCTATGAGGAGCAAGCCTTTGTGTGTCCGTCAACACGAGCTGCACCGACGAGAACCCCGACCGCGGTCCTCGCTCGAGATCGCATCAGAATCCCACTTTCCACTAGCAGCACTCGCTGTGGTCCACCTATCCGTACCCCGGCATGCGTATGCGCAAACGGGTGCGGGGGCCTGACGGGCGGAGCTGTGTCGGCGGGTCCGCACGCCGCGCCAGCGGGTTCGGTGGCAAATTTCGAGAGGGCCTAGACCGCGACATCAAGGGCCCCGAAAACGAACCAGGCCGTTGGCGGTGAGGATCCAACGGCCTGGTTCGCTTGTCGTTCTAGCAGTCGAGGCCGGCGATGCAGCCCGTGAGGGTCGCGGTGTGTACTCCGGCGTCCGCTGCGGGGGCGGCTGCGTTGGGGCGCGCCTGCGTCACGCTGGACGATGCGTGCGTCGGCGTTGCCGAGGCGCTGCCTGCCGGGCCGAGGGCAATGCCGCCAAATCCCACCGTCAGCGCGAGCGCGGCCGCACCCCCGAAGATTGCCACCGCCGTCCTACGGAGTGCCTTCATTGCAGTCTCTCCTCTCCTACCGTGGGTGTTTGTCACATCCGACTGTGTTTGTATGCAGCTAACTATACATCAATGCAACTATTGCTGCAGGGAAGGCTTTGACGGACGCGCCGGTGCGCGACCGGCGGGGAGGTCCGTGACCCGCCAAAGGGTCGTTAAAAAGGGTCGGTAAAAGGGCGCTAAAGGATCGCTAATCGCGCCGCCGCGAGGCCCGCGGGCGCGGCCGCGGTCGACGCGCATGAGCCGCCGGCGCTCGCCGGCGCGGTGAGAGGGAAGTGCGGGGCCGCCGCTACCCTTCCTTGGTGATCAACTTCCGCAGCGCCACGCGGTCGGGCTTGAGTAGCTCGTCGATGCGCGGCTGGTTGACCTCGGCGACGATGATCTCGCCGACCTCCTGGTTGACCTCGCTGAAGATCCCGTGGGATGCCATCTTCGAGGTCTGATACAGGTTGTCCTCGGTCGGCGTGACGTAGTACACCGCTTTGGCCTTGAACCGGTGCACGAGCCAGAGGTGGATCAGCGTCATCAGCCGCTTCTGGCGGAGCTTCTCGGCGAAGGTGTTCTGATCCCGCACGGTGAGGATGCTGCGGCCGTGGCGATCCTTGATGGGATCGAAGACCACGTTGGCAAGTTGCTCGTCCTCGTCGCCGTAGATCCCGAGCACCAGCACATCCGAGCCGGCGCGCCGGGGCCGCAGCTGCACGCGGAGCTTCTCCCCGAGCTGGTAGTGGTCGCTCCACAAGGCCAGCCACTCCTCGAGCAGCTTCTTGGGCACCTCGGTCTGCACCAGATGCTGATGCTGGGTCGAGCCCTTGCCCATCGCCTTGGTGGTGGCGGTGCGGCCCGACGATGCGGCCAGCGCGGCGTCGCTGCGTGGTCCGCCGACGAGGGTCTGCGGCGTGCGGTAGGGCGACTCGACCAGGCGCATCTTGCGCTGCAAACGCGCCAGCGCCAGCATGCCGTCCTGCTGTAGCGAGGTCGCGAACTCCTCGGCGGCGACACCGTCGATCTGGTGCCCGCCGTAGGTGATGAAGTTGAAGACGAAGCCCATCTTGCCGAGCTCCTCGGGGAAGCGCTTCATCTCCTCGTCGGTCATGCCGGTGGTGTCCCAGTTGAACGACGGCGAGAGGTTGTAGGCCAGCATCTGCTCGGGGAACTCGGCATGGATCGCCTCGGCGAACTCCCGGGCGTCGGCGAGGTCCGCGGTCTTCGTCTCCATCCAGAGGATGTCGGCGAACGGCGCCGCCGCGAGCGACTTGGCGATCGCATACGGGATCCCGCCGCGCACCTGGTAATAGCCCTCGGGGGTCCTTGCCAGCTCGGGGCTCCACGGCGGGTCGGCGCCCAGCTCCCTTGCCTTCTCGCGGGCTGCGTAGTGGGGTATCCGCGCGGAGAACTTGCGCCACTCCTCGGGGCTCATGGTCGCCGGCTCGCCTTCGCGTACACCGAATGAGAGCACCACCGCCACGGCATCCCGGTAGGTCATCAGTCCCGCGTCGTCCTCCCAGGCTGCCACGAACCGCGACTCGACCTGGTCGAACAGGTCGTCGATCTTGTCCTTTCCGTTCTCCCGCCAGGTGTTGACGGCGTCGGAGACCAGGCCAAGAATGCCCTGCCGCTCGAGCCACGCGTTGGCGATGCCGTACTCGCCATCGGCAAGGGCATATAAAAGGTGACCGTTGAGTTCCTTGACGCCGAGCTCGTAGAACCGCCGCATGAGAGCCAGGAAACAGCCCTTGTAGGAAGGAATCTCCAGGTTGGTCGCGCCCAGCAGGAATGGCTGGTCACGCTCGTCGGAGTTGCTGTCGATCAGGTTGGCCGCCTCGGCGTCGGTGCGCGCGACGATGATGCCGGGCACCCGCATGACGTCGAGCTGGAAGCGGGCGGCGTTGAGGCGCTTGATCTGTTCGTCCGACGGCACCAGCACCTTGCCGCCCTGGTGGCCGCACTTCTTGGTGCCCGGGCGCTGATCCTCGATGTGGTAGCCCGGCACGCCGATCTCGACGAAGCGGCGGACCAGGTTGCGCACGTGCGGGTCACCGCCGTGGCCCGTGTCGGCGTCGGCGATGATGAACGGCCGGTAGTCGACGGCCGGGGTGGTGGCGCGCTGCCGTTCGCTCATGTGCAGACGCAGGTACTGCTGGTTTCGGTCGGCGGTGAGAAGCGCGCGGACCAGCACCGCGGCATCGTCGGGCACCTGGCTGAGCGGGTAGCTGGCGAGGTCCGGGCCGGGGTCTTCGGTGGTGGAGCCCTTGGCTGAGGTCGCCCAGCCGCCGAGGTAGATGCCCTCGATGCCCATCCGCTTCATGCTCACGGCCTGCCCGGGCGAGTACGGGCCGAACGTGGTGATGCTCTTCTTCGCGGCGAAGAGCTCCCGCAGGCGGTCGTAGAAAGCCGCCGCCGCCTCGCGCGCCACGGGGTAATCGGTCGGAATTGTGCCGCGCTGCTCCACGACCTGTCGGGCAGTGAAGAGGCGGGTGGTCCGGGCAAAGCGCGAGCCGTCGAAGTATCGCTGGGTAGCCTCCACGTCCTGCTCGAACGGCGTGCGAACCTCGGTCTCGGTCTCGATGATGGCCATACGATTTCGCTCCTCTTCACAGTGTGCTGACGAGAGTTTAGCCCCGGACTTGGCGGTTCAATCACGGGTCGATGGTCGACGGGGCGCAACGGTGGTGCGATGCCCTATTCGAGGCTCCGACCCAGGGTGAGGCCCGCTCGGGCGGCCCGGTCCGCCGCCGACCTGCCTGTTAGCTGGGTTGGTAGTCCGCTCGTCCGCCCAGCCAGTCCCGCTGCCGGCGGATGAATTCCGCGTCGACGACGTTCCCGTGACCCGGGACGTAGATGGCGCGGGGCCCACCCAGGGCGAGTAGCCGATCCAGCGTTTCCGGCCAGGCCACCACGTCGGAATCGGCATCGATTGCCGGGTCGCCGGACTCTTCGACGAGATCGCCGGTGAACACCACGGCCCGGCCGTCGTCGCCGACCCCGGGCGCCACCACCACGACCAGATCCGACGTGGTGTGGCCGCGGCCCGGGTGGGCGATGGTTACCGTCCGGTCGCCAAGGTCGATGACGGCGTCGTAGATGCCGTGCCGCGGCGGGCGCAAGGCTGCGATGGCGCGGTCGATCTGCGCCGCGTCCGCGCCGTGGGCCAGGGCGTCGCCGCGAAGCTGGTCGGTGGCCGAGGACAGGTGCTCGACGACCTCGGGTGCGCAGTACACTTCGGCCCCCGCGGCTCCCGCGGCCTGCGCGGCGCCCGTGAATACCGATGAACCCAGCACATGGTCGAAGTGCTTGTGCGTCAGCACCACATGGCTGACCGGGCGTCCAGCGATCCGGCGGACGTCGGCGTCGATCGCCGCCGCTTCGACCAGCGTGCTACCGGTGTCGACGAGCAGCGCCCCGGCGTGGCCCCGCACCAGCCCGATCGTGACGTCGCAGAACGGCAACCGGCACCGGTACACGGCGGCCGTCAGCTGCTCCCACGCGAAATGCACAAGGAGGAAGGTAGCCGTCACCGGCGCAGATCGTCGGCATATGTCGGAAATAGTTGACATGTCGGTAATTTCCGACATATATTGCCGGGGTGGCCAGCGCCGATCGCGTCTTTCTCGCCCTGGCGAATCCGGTTCGGCGGGAACTGCTCGAGATCCTCACCCGGCAGCCCCTGTCCGCGGGAGAACTCAGCGACCGGTTCGAGCTCAGTCGCCCGGCCGTCGCCGAACACCTCAAGGTGCTCCGCGACGCGGGGCTGGTCGCCGACGAGCCGCAAGGCCGCAGGCGCATCTACCGCCTGACCGCGGAACCGCTGGCCGAGTTGGGTGACTGGCTGCATCCGTTCGAGAAGTTCTGGCGGGCCCGA
>DASSGQ010000213.1:0-3250 GCA_035693385.1 Mycobacterium sp. | reverse complement strand
CATGGTTGGTCGTGGACGTCCGCGACCTCGCCGCCCTGCACTCGGCGCTCGTGGAGCCCGGTCGCGGGCCACGCCGCTACACCGCGGGTGGTCATCGGGTTCCCGCCGCCGAGCTGGCGAGCATGCTCGGCCAAATTGCCGGTACGCCCATGATCGCCGTTCCCATTCCCGACACCGCGCTGCGCGTTGCGGGGGCGGTGATGGATCGGGCCGGCCGGTTTCTGCCCTTCGACACGCCGTTCACCTCGGCCGGGATGCAGTACTACACGCAGATGCCGGCATCGGATGATTCGCCCAGCGAGCGTGAACTCGGCATCACCTATCGGGATCCCCGGGAAACCGTGGCCGACACATTCGAGGCGCTTCGCGGGTAGCAACATTGCAACGACAGGAGGTACGGCGCGATGAAGACCGTGACCTGCACCAACACGAAGTTCGAGGTAGTCGACTGGCCGACCCCGACACCGGCAAAGGGTCAGTTGCTGATCGACGTGATGAAGTGTGGCATCTGCGGATCGGACCTGCATGCGCGCCACCACTGCGACGAACTCGCCGACGTGATGGCCGAATCGGGCTACCACGCCTTCATGCGATCAAACCAGCAGGTCGTGTTCGGGCACGAGTTCTGCGGCGAGGTGGTCGATTACGGCCCCGGTACACGCAAAACCCCCCGGCGAGGCACACCGGTCGTTTCCGTGCCGCTGTTGCGGCGGGGCAAAGAGGTGCACGGGATCGGGTTGTCGACGATGGCGCCGGGCGCCTACGCCGAGCAGCTTCTGGTCGAGCAGTCACTGACGTTTGCCGTCCCGAACGGATTGGCCCCCGAGGTAGCCGCGCTGACCGAGCCGATGGCCGTCGGGTGGCACGCCGTTAGGCGCGGCGAGGTGGGCAAAGGTGACGTCGCAATCGTGATCGGCTGCGGACCGATCGGTCTTGCGGTGATCTGCATGCTCAAGGCGCACGGGGTGCGCACCGTGATCGCCAGCGACTTGTCACCGGGCCGGCGCGCGCTCGCGACGGCCTGCGGAGCCGATATCGTCGTTGATCCCGCACAGGACTCGCCCTACACGACGGAGGCGGGCCGCGCACACTTGCAAGGCATGCTCGAGGCGTTCGACCTGGCGGTCGGCACCATCGAAAAGCTGCAAAGGCTCCGGCTGCCCTGGTGGCACGTTTGGCGCGTCGCCGAAAAGGCCGGCGCCGCAACGCCTAAGCACCCCGTCGTCTTCGAATGTGTCGGCGTCCCAGGGATTATCGACGGCATCATCACGGGCGCGCCACTGTTCTCGCGCGTCGTCGTGGTCGGCGTCTGCATGGGCTCAGACCACATCCGGCCGGCGATGGCGATCAACAAGGAGATCGACCTGCGGTTCGTGCTGGCCTATACCCCGCTCGAATTCCGCGACACGCTGCACATGCTCGCCGACGGCAAGGTCAACGTCGCGCCGCTCATCACCGGGACGGTCGGGCTGTCCGGCGTCGAGGCCGCGTTCGACGCATTAGGCGACCCCGAGGCGCACGCGAAAATCCTGATCGACCCCAAGAGCACCGCCGCCACCCCGCAGCCGGTCGGCTGACCGCGGCGCTGACATTGGGATCGGTAGCAACGCGCGCGGTCTGTAATTTGCGCATGTTCTCTAGCCGTCTAATCAGCACGCTGGCCGCCGTCGGGACGGCCTGCCTGGGCCTTGCGGCCTGCGCAGCTGCACACCCATCCGCGGCCAACGCATCCACCCATCCAGACTCCCCGACATGCGTCGGGCTCTCGATATGCACGCCACCGCCGCCGGACGCCGAGGGCAATCCGCCGTGCTACTACGCCGACGGTTGGCAGGCTGACGCATCCGAAGGCGGGATCGCGGTGTGGTATTTCCACGAGCCCGCGAACCTGTCAAAGGCTGACCAAGTCACTGCGGTGGTTCGCATGAAAGACGGCACGGTCGCTTCCCAGATCGCCCAGATCGATGCAGGGCAACAGCTGCACCGCTTCGGGTTTCCGGGAATCGACAAGTCAGCCGTGCAGGAGGTCCTGCTGAGTTCCGGAGGCGGTCAATGTTTTGTGACGGGTCCGTGACACTGACCGTCGAGCAGCTCGCCCACATCCGCGAGGTCGCCGATCGGTGGGTGAATGCCGGTTTGTCCACCCAACGCTGCGACCGGCCCCGCGCCGAAGCCAGCGTGCGGTCCGCCTACCACACCGCGGGACTCGACGAACCTCAGCTCATCGTGTGGATGGATTCTCCGGTGGGTGGAATGTTCGCCCCAGCAGTCATCAAGAGCGCCGCGACGACGATGCCGCTCGCGAATCACGTATGGTCGCTAATCGGCGAACAGCCTTGGGACCGGATGGTAGATCAACTGGGAATCCAACAGGCGCAACACCTTTGGACTCAAATTTCCGACCAACTGGCGGACTGACTCGGAGACCAGCTCAAAAATCGGCTCGCGGACCCGCTGGAGCGCCAGCTCAACAATGGGTATGGGGACCGGCTTGGCGACCAGCTGAACGACCATCTTCGAGACCCCCTCGGCAACGGCCGGATCAGCGTCGGTGATGAAGTGTGGGAGGGGCTTTTCCTGTGGCGGGATGCCGCCTGGCTGGCCTCCATGACCTGTGCGCTATCCCTTGCGGGATTGGCGAACTCACCTCGGCTTGACGCCGTTTGTGCGGCATGCCGTGAAGTGGACTGGTGGTGGCCGATGAACGAGACCGTTGTCCTGACCGATCGTCCAACGGTGATCTGTGGCGACACGTCTGGCCGCCGAGATGGTGCCGATGGGCCGGCATTGGCGTATGCCGACGGCTACACCTTTACGTGTTACGACGGCCGTTGACGCCGCTCACCTGCTGCGCAATGTTCGCAGATTCCGCGTAAAGCCGAGCACTGCCGCGCCCACAAATGGCACGGGAGCCAGCGTGGCGATCAGCGCGCTCCTGGTACCGACGAGGGGCCTGCTGCGTAACCCGAGCAGAAGGTCGGCGCTATCGCTGATCAAACCAACGGTCGCCCAGCGCCGGAATTCGCCTCCGCCACCACGCAATAGGGCCGCGCACGCACCCGACCCCAGGACCAGGTCGCGAATCCCGATCGTCTGCAAGAGCAGCGTTTCGGGCCCCGACTCAGGCTTGATGAACCGGCCCGGCGCAAGGAGCATGGCGGCTCCCACCCCGACGCGAGCCGCCGCCACCAACGCCAAGATCGGTGATGTCTGGGCCGGTTCTTGCATCACGGGTCCAAGCCTAGTCACA
>DASSGQ010000212.1:0-7164 GCA_035693385.1 Mycobacterium sp. | reverse complement strand
ATCCTCGATCCGAGGACCAGCGGCGGGACCACGCCCGACACGAGTACCTCTCCGGGGCCCGCCAGCGCCATGATGCGCGCGGCGATATGGACCGCGATCCCGTGCACGTCGCCGTCGATCATCTCCACCTCGCCGGTGTGCAGGCCGGCACGGATGTCGAGCCCGAGGTCTTCCACCGCGTCTCGGATCGCGCACGCGCAGGTGATCGCGCGCGCCGGCCCATCGAAGGTGGCAAGCGCGCCGTCGCCGGTGAACTTGATGACTTCGCCCCGCGCGCTGGCCACATGCTTCCTCACGACCTCGTTGTGCACGTCGAGGGCGGCCGTCCACGCCTCATCGCCGAGCGTCTCGGCGCGTTCGGTCGATCCGACGATGTCGGTGAACAACACCGTCGACAGCACCCGATTCGTCGGCGCGGCGGCACGCGCACCGGTGACGAACGATTCGATCTCGTCGAGGACGCGGTCGGAGTCGCCGGCAAACCACGCGTTGTCGTCCCCGTCGAGTTCCACCAGTCGCGCGTGCGGAATGCGTTCGGCGAGATAACGAGCGTGACCGCGGGTCACATGGCGGTCACCGCGACGGTATATCAGCAGCGTAGGCGCCTGGATGCTGTCGAGCGCGGGCCGGACGTCGGTGCGCAGGTAAAGGTCGAAGATCGCCTTGAAGTATCCCGGGCCGCCGGCCAGCCGCTCGCCGCGCGCCCACCAGCGCCGCTTACCGGCATCCCCGGCCCAACTCGGGGCCAAGTTGTCCGCGACGGCCCCGGTCCCGACGGTGTCGCCGAACACGTCCACATACCGGGTAAAGGTCGGCTCGGGCATCCCGCACGGATAGTCGTCGGCCCGCAGATAGCGCGCATACGGGCTGAAGAGCACCAGCGAGCGCACGCGCTGAGGATGGGTGGCGGCCAGCAGCATGGCAGGCAACGCCGACTCCGACATCCCGAAGACTGACGCGCACTCGCTGCCAACGGCGTCGAGCACCGCGACCAGCCCATCCGTCCAAGATTGCATCGCCGGACGGTCCTGGATTGGCACCGCATCGGAGCTTCCCATTCCGAGCAGGTCGGTGAGGATCAGGCGACTGAACGATGACAGCCGACGCAGGTGGCGGGCGACAGTGGGCTCGTCCCAAAGCAAGTCGATTGGGAACGTGGCAGTCGGGACGAGCAGCAGATCCGGTCCACTGTCACCGACGACCTGATAGGCGAGGTGAGCATCGCCGTCTCGCGCGTATACGGTCTGCGGGATGGCCGCCATGCACAAAGCATGCCACTCGGTCCCCACCCGGTGAGGCCGCGCGTCACCCCAGCCAGATCGGGTTCGTCAACGCGACCATCGCACCCAGTCGGCGCCGCTGCGCGTCCCGTATCTCCAGCCGCGCGAAGCGCGCAGTTGCGGCATCGATCTCCCATCGCAACATGGTCCGCGCCGAGCCGTCCACCATCGCCCGCCCCACACAGCCAGTTGCGGAAACGAGAGTCGCGTTGGTGCCCGGAACCCCGGTGACCATCGCGGTGACCGTGACCGGCGTCTCGGGCGGCACCCGCAGCGTTTGCCCGGCCCCAGCCACCTGGGCGCCCCGGCAGGACGCGGTGAGCTCCACTGTGACAGAACGTGATCGGGCGATATACGAACGGCCACTGCGCAACCCGTCGATTACCGCGGGCATCGACAGTTCACGCGCATGCACGACCGTCTGCGGCGAACCCACCGGCTGGCGTTCGGTGTGTGAGTCGCTGCCGGCGACCGCCGCGACGCGCCGACCCTCGCACAGCAGCCGATGCCAAACGCGAAGCGACACTTCGTCGTCGAGGTTCCACCGCCCGTTCCACACCTCGAGCGCATCCACGTGGTCAAAACCGAACTCCCACAACGATCCCGGCAGCGGCGCGGCGGGATGGGCGGCGACCACCAAGCCGCCGGCCCCGCGAACGTCGGCCGCGAAGCGCGGAAAAACCCCGTCGCGCGGTGCGTACCGCCAGTCGACCCAGGCGTGCGGTGGCAAACCGACGGCGAGCCAATGGCCGTGCCTGGTGGTGACCTCCTCGCCGGGGATTACCAAGAGCCCGCCGGTGCGGCAGGTGGGCCACGCGCGGTTCGCCGAGTTGGTGTTGTGGTCGGTGGAGACGATGAAGTCCAGCCCGCCGGCGTGCGCGGCCGTGACCAGTTCACCGGGCTCGCGCTGGCCGTCGGAGTGAACGGTGTGTAGATGCAGGTCCCCGCGGTACCAGCCGACACCGCGGGCGGGCGGGGGCGAATACGGGAGGGCGGCGCCTAGAGCGGTCGGCTGCGGCCCGCGCTCCAGGGTGACGCGCGCCTGCCAAGCCATTCCCAGTGGGTTCAGGACCACCGGACCAAGCGCCACCGCCCATAAGCCGGGCTCGATAGGGCCCGCAAGATAGCCCGGGGTGGCCTCGGCACCAGAGAGGGTAAAGCCGTCGCGGGCTCCGCCGGACCACCCCCTGAACCCGGCCACATTGCCCAAGTCGTGGCCGGCCGCACCAAAGATGCCCAGATCCAACACGTTTCGGATAAGCTCACCGACCGCGAAGCCGTCATGCGAGGTGGTGACCCGGATCCGCTGCACGCCCACCGGCACCTCGAACGGCAGGTAAGCCCATCGGTCAATGCCAAACCCGAACCGCCCGGAAAACGCGATCTGGATCGTCTCGCTCTGCTCGGAGATGGCATCGGGGGCGACCATCGCGACGCTCACAGCGGTCCTCTCGACGGGTACACCGCCCAGCGTCCGGCACGAAAAAGTAGCCACTCTTACAACGACACGAACAACTTTCGTCGAACCACTGACGGGTTCGTGCGCTGTGGGGGCTAGCCGGCGGCCCACTCCTTCGCGCGATCGAGGTCATCGAGCCCGAAAAGGGCGAGCTCGCCGGGGACCATCCAGGCCAGGGCATGCAGCGTATGGGCAACCCATTCTTTGTCCGACACCACCGCGATGCGCTTGAAGGCCGAATGATGCTGAAAGAGAGCACCAAAGCCCAGCTTGAGGTCCTCGATCAACCCGCCGCGCCCGAAGCCCTCGTAATCGGGCGCGATGACCTCCACGATCCTGATCTCGTCGGTTTTCAGCAGGCCCTCCATAGCCGGCCTGAACGCGCGCAGGTCGTCACCAAACAGCCGTCCAGAAACGCGGATGCCGGTCACTCCCTCTGGCATGTCTGGCAGAACCTCGATCATCGAATCCTCCCTATTTCAGCGCTAATGGCTTGCCGCGTTGGCTTCACAACGCGTGCGAAACGGCCATGCGAGTTGACGCAAATAGCCGTCCGGTTCGGTGTCGTCGACGCCGTACTGTGCAGGCCAGCGGTCGGCGGGGAAATACAGCGTCCCGAAAAGCGCGTCCAGGAACGGCAATTCGCCGGCGTAGTTGCTGTTGTAGGCCCGCGGCTCGCGCGCATGATGCCAGTGGTGGAACTGCGGGGTGCCGATCACCCACCGCAGCGGGCCAAAGTTCACCCGCACGTTGGCGTGGATGAAGATGGCTTGCAGCGTGATGACAATGACGAACGCACCCAGGCTGACCCGGCCGAAGCCCAGCGCGTAAAGCGGTAGCACCGCGACGGACCGAATGAAGGTTTCGTCAAGCGGGTGCAGGTGATTGGCGGCCAGCCAGTCCATTTGCCGGATGCTGTGATGCACCCGGTGGAACCGCCACAGCAGTGGCACCTCATGAGCCGCGCGATGCCCCGCATAGGCGCCGATCATCGCGATCGCCAATCCCGCCGTGAGCTGCACCCAGCCCGGGCTCGCGGCCACCGCGTCGCGCAGCGGCGCCGGCACGAAAACCCTTAGCACACTACCGAACACGACCACCGAGACGAGCAGCCCGATCCTCAGCGCAGCGCCGTTGACCAGGTAGTGCACCACGTCGGTGCGCCATCCGCGCCGCAACACCCGACGCGGATGCAACGCGAACAGCCGCTCGAGCGGGACGAAGATGACGGCCAAAACCGCTAACCCGAAAACGATTTGGCTGCGCACACTCAGCGCGGCCAGTATCACCAGCGCCGTCAGAACCACCAGCAGCACGCCGCCGAGCCCGATCCGCGACGTCTGCGCCGCCACCACATCTTCGGCGGCCGAGGCCGTCTCGAATGTCGCAGCGGCGCGCCGACTTTCGGCCAGACGGCCCCATCCACCCAGCACCGCGCACGCCAGCACGATCCCGATCAACCCAGCGGTCGGGTTCTGGGTGGTCACCGCGATCGACGTCATCAAGACCCCCGATTGAACGGCGAGGCCGGATGGGTTCAGTGACCGCCGCCCGCGGAGCAGTCGGCAGGCCTGCCATCCGACCAGCACCAGCGCCGCAAGTATCAACAGCGTCGGGAGGCGCGCGCCGTGGCCCGGATGCGCACGCGCCAGCCGCGTGGCGAAACCCGCGGCGCACAACAGCGCGATCAGCTCGATCCCGTGCAGCGCCACCATCGCCGCCACCAGGGGCCGACGCGAGTCCAGACGCGGCCGGGGTACTCCAACCACCGGATGCACGAGGCTCAGCATGCTCTGCGCACCTGAGAACCGACTGAGATTCGTCGCCTTCCGGCAGGGATAAAGTGAATCGCTGGGCGGCAGGCACGGTCAGAAGGTGAGGCCCTCGATGAGCGACATGACGGCGCGGTTCGAAGAGATCGTCGGGAACACCAACCTGCTGGCGGGCGACTCGATCCCCGAAGACTATTGGCACGACGAGGTATTGACGACGGCGCCGCAAAAGCCGGCCTACGTCGCCAAGCCGGCGACCGCGGAAGAGGTTTCGCAGCTGCTAAAGGCCGCCTCAGAACACGGCGTGCCGGTGACGGCACGCGGGTCCGGGAGCGGGCTGTCGGGCGCCGCGATTCCGCGGAAGGACGGGTTGCTGATCTCCTTCGAGCGGATGAACGCCGTCGTGGAGGTCGACACGACCAACCAGGTCGCCGTCGTCCAACCCGGGGTGACGCTCAACGAGCTGGACGCCGCCACCGCCGGTTCCGGGCTGCGCTACATGGTGCAACCGGGCGAGCTGTCCTCCAGCGTCGGCGGAAACGTCGGAACCAACGCCGGCGGAATGCGCGCCGTCAAATACGGGATCGCGCGCCACAACGTGCTCGGCCTGCAGGCGGTGCTGCCGACCGGCGAGATCATCCGCACCGGGGGCAAGATCGCCAAGGTCTCCACCGGCTACGACCTGACCCAGCTGATCGTCGGCTCCGAAGGCACCCTGGCCCTGGCCACCGAGGTGATCGTCAAGCTGCATCCTCGGCTGGATCACAGTGCCACCGTGCTAGCGCCCTTCGCCGACTTCGACCAGGTGATGGAGGCGGTGCCCAAGGTCCTGGGCAGCGGACTCGCGCCCTACATCCTCGAATACATCGACAACATGACGATGGCGGCCCTGGTCCACACCCAGAGCCTGGAGCTGGGCATTCCCGACCAGGTCCGCGACAGTTGCCAGGCGTATCTTGTTGTGGGGCTTGAGAATCGAACGGCCGACCGGCTGTACGAAGACGTCGAGCGCACGGGTGAGTTGCTCGCTGACCTGGGCGCCGTCGACGCCTATGTGCTCGAGGGAGGTTCGGCCCGCAAGCTCATCGAGGCACGCGAGAACGCGTTTTGGACGGCAAAGGCGATCGGCGCCGACGACATCATCGACACCGTGGTGCCACGCGGGTCGATGCCGAAGTTCCTTGCCGCAGCTCGGGGTTTGGCGGCCGCCGCCGACGGTGCCGCGGCCGGCTGCGGGCACGCCGGCGACGGCAACGTACATCTGGCCATCTTCTGCAAGGATGCCGCGAAAAAGAAGCGGCTGATGACCGACATCTTCTCGCTCGCAATGGAATTGGGCGGTGCAATCTCCGGCGAACACGGCCTCGGACGTGCCAAGACCTCGTACTTCCTGCACCTCGAAGACCCGGTCAAGGTCGAACTCATGCGCCGAATCAAACACGGCTTCGACCCCGCGGGCATCCTCAACCCCGGCGTGCTGTTCGCCGCCGACGAGGCGTGAGGGCGCCGTGCGCGTCGACGTGATGACGGTTCCGCAACCGCTGGGGCAGGTCGCGGACCTGGCCCAGCGTACTCAGGCGGCGGGGTTCTCCGGCCTGCTGCTCACCGAGACCGGCCGCACCGCCTATCTGAACGCGGCCGTGGCATCGCAGGCCGCGCCCGGGCTCGAGTTGTCCACCGGCGTCGCGGTGGCTTTTCCGCGCAGTCCCTTCGTCACGGCGGCCACGGCGTGGGAGCTCCAGCAGGCGACGGGCGGGAAATTCCGTCTGGGTTTGGGTACGCAGGTTCGCACCCACGTGGTGCGCCGCTACGGTATGGCGTTCGAACGCCCCGGCCCGCGGCTGCGCGACTACGTGCTGGCGGTGAGGGCGTGCTTCTCGGCATTCCGGACGGGCACGCTTGATCACCACGGCGACTTCTACAGCCTCGACTTCATCACGCCGCAGTGGAGCCCGGGACCCATCGACGCGCCTGACCCCAAGGTGGATATCGCGGCGGTGAATCCGTGGATGCTACGCATGGCAGGTGAGGTGGCCGACGGGGTGCATGTCCATCCGCTCGGTGAGCCCGGCTATCTGAAACGTCACGTGCTGCCGAACGTCGCCGAAGGCGCAGCGAAAGCGCAGCGTTCACCGTCGGACGTCGCAGTGATCGTGCCGGTGATGACGATCGTCGGCGACAGCGACGAAGAGCGCGACAACGATCGAGAACTGGTGCGAGCCAGCATGGCCTTTTACGGAAGCACCCCCAACTATGCGTTCATCTGGGACGAGGCCGGCTTCGAGGGCACTACCGCCCGGATCCGCGAGAAGCAGAAGACCGGCGATTTCGAGGGCATGGCGGCCCAAATCACCGACGAACACGTCGCCACGTTTGCCACCGAGTCGACGTGGGACCGCCTGGCCGACACGTTGGCCGAAAAGTACGGCCGGATCGCCACCCGCATTGTCTTGTACAACGCACTGGGTGATGACGAACGCTTCCGCCGCTACGGCGAGGTCGCCCGCCGGCTGCAGGGGTGATGGATTGCCGGGCTCGAAGCCCCACGCGTAACAAGGAGTTCCGGGTATACCGATGTGCCCGCCTCATAGTGACAGCTGAATCACCGCGGCAACGTGTCGCTCGGAGGTGGGCACGAAGTGTGTCCCCTCTC
>DASSGQ010000211.1:0-4462 GCA_035693385.1 Mycobacterium sp. | reverse complement strand
GTGCAGATCGACGGTGAGGATTCGGTTAGCGCCCGCGGTCTTGAGCAGGTCGGCGACCAGTCGCGCCGAGATCGGTTCGCGGCCGCGGTGCTTCTTGTCCTGGCGGGCGTAGGGATAGAACGGCATGACGGCGGTGATCCGCTTGGCGCTGCCCCGCTTGAGCGCATCGATCATGATCAGTGCTTCCATCAGCCAGTTGTTCACCGGGTCGGGGCAGGACTGCAGGACGAACGCGTCGCAGCCGCGCACCGACTCGTGGAAGCGCACGAAGATCTCGCCGTTGGCGAACTCCCGCGCGGTCTGCGCGGTGACGTGCACGTCGAGTTCTTTGGCTACCTGCTCGGCCAGTTCGGGGTGTGCGCGGCCGGAGAAGAGCATCAGGGTTTTGCGATTGTCGGTCCAGTCGTAGCTCAACGCACTGCCCTCGCACTATCGGGGTCGAGATTGGGATCAATAGGGTGGGAAGGTCCAATCGTACGGAGCGAAGGGCCTGGATGTGTTGCCGGGTGGCCGGGTCGCGCGTTCACGGCGTCTGCCCGGAGGCTGCGTCGGCGGCCTGCGAGGCGGCCTGCGCGGCGGCACTGCCGGGCCGCTTGCGCTGGACCCAGCCTTCGATGTTGCGCTGGGGTCCCGCCGAGACCGCCAGCGCCCCTGGCGGGACGTCGTCGCGGATGACCGTGCCGGCGCCGGTGTAGGCCCCGTCGCCGATAGTCACCGGAGCCACGAACATGGTGTCCGACCCGGTGCGCACGTGCGAGCCGATGGTGGTGCGCCGTTTGGTTTCGCCGTCGTAGTTGACGAACACGCTGGACGCACCGATGTTGCTGTGCTCGCCGATGTCGGCGTCGCCGACGTAGGTCAGGTGCGGAACCTTGGTGCCGGCGCCGATGACGGAGTTCTTGGTCTCGACGAATGCGCCGAGCTTGCCGTCGGCGCCCAGCACGGTGCCGGGCCGCAGGTACGCGAAGGGGCCGACGGTGGCGCCCGCACCGATCGACGACGACGAGCCATGGGTGCGCACCACCGACGCGTCGTCTCCGACGGAGACGTCGGCCAGCGTGGTGTCCGGGCCGACCATGCAGCGACTGCCGACCCGGGTGCGGCCGTGCAGCTGCGTTCCGGGGTGGATGACGGTGTCGCGACCGATCGTGACGTCGACGTCGATCCAGGTGGTGGCCGGATCGACGATCGTGACGCCGGACATCTGGTGGGCGGCGACGACGCGGCGGTTCAGCTCGGCGCCCAGTTCGGCCAGCTGGACGCGGTTGTTGACGCCGGCCACCAGCGCGCTGTCATCGACGTGGCGAGCTTGTACCGTCCGGCCGTCGCCGCGAACGATGGCGAGGACGTCGGTGAGGTAGAGCTCCTGCTGGGCGTTGTTGGCGCTCAGGCGACTCAGTGCCGAGCGCAATGCCGCGACGTCGAAGGCGTAGACACCGGTGTTGACCTCGCGGATATCGCGTTGCGAGGGCGTCGCGTCCGCGTGTTCGACGATCGCCATGACTTCATTGTCCTGTGTGCGCAGGATGCGGCCGTAGCCGTGCGGATCGCTCAGGGTCGTGGTCAGCACCGTCACCGCGGCCGACACCGCCGCGTGGGCCGCGATCAGATCGGCCAGGGTATCGGCGTCCAACAGCGGCGTATCGCCCGCGGTGACGACGACGATGCCGGTGTAGTCATCGGGCAGCGCGGACAGGCCGCAGCGGACCGCATCGCCGGTGCCCCGTGGGCGATCCTGCAGCGCGACGTCGATGGTGCGCCCGAGCGCGGCGGCGAGTTCGGCGACCAGCGGCGCGATGCGCTGGTGATCGTGGCCCAGCACGACGACCAAATGCTGAGGTGCCACTTTGGTGATCGCGTGCAGGGAATGCGACAACATGCTGCGGCCGCCGAGCGTGTGCAGCACCTTCGGGGTGTCCGACCGCATCCGGGTGCCCGGCCCGGCCGCTAAAACCAGGACCGCGGTGTCACCACAAACCGACATCCAACTCTCCTAGAGTGTCCGCTGGCGAACGTGCGCGTCTTTATGCCGACACGCCGTCAAGCGTGGCATTCATGCACGCTCGCGGCAAAGAGCACAGCTCCGTCGCCAGGACTCGAACCTGAACTCTCAGAACCAAAATCTGATGTGCTGCCGATTACACCACGACGGATTGCGTTCCAACGGCGATCGGCGGTTGATCACCGACCGCGCCAAAAAGACTTTAGACGGTGTGGCGGCCGGTTGTGGCCGCGAGCCGGGAGCGATGGTTCGGTGCCGTCGAACCGATACGCTGGTTGATGTGGCCGTTCTGGACCGGGAGCCGGACAAGGCAGATAAAGAAGTGCGGGTGCCGCGCGCCCGCATGACCGGTAGTGAGCGCCGACAGCAACTCGTCGGCATCGCGCGCTCGCTATTCGCCGAACGCGGCTATGAGGGCACCTCGATCGAAGAGATCGCCCTGCGTGCGAACGTGTCCAAGCCGGTCGTCTACGAGCATTTCGGTGGCAAGGAAGGTTTGTACGCCGTCGTCGTCGACCGCGAGATGTCCGCGCTGCTCGACGGCATCACCTCGTCGCTGACCAACAACAGGTCCCGGGTGCGGGTCGAGCGGGTCGCGCTGGCGCTGCTCACCTACGTCGAAGAGCGCACCGACGGCTTCCGGATCATGATCCGCGACTCGCCGGCTTCGATCAGCTCCGGCACCTACTCCAGCCTGCTGAACGACGCCGTCAGCCAGGTCAGCTCCATCCTGGCCGGCGATTTCGCCCGTCGCGGCCTGGACCCGGGTCTGGCGCCGCTGTACGCACAGGCGCTGGTGGGCTCGGTGTCGATGACGGCGCAGTGGTGGCTCGACACGCGGGAGCCGAAAAAAGAAGTGGTCGCCGCGCACCTGGTCAACCTGATGTGGAACGGCCTGACCCACCTGGAAGCGGATCCCCGCCTACAGGACGGATAGCCGGACCAGACGTCGCGGTGCGCCCGGCACTAACCGCAGTCGCGCGCGAGCAGGTCGGAGATCGTTTCGCGGCGCACCAACAAGCGGGCCCGGCCATCTTTGACCGATACCAGCGGCGGCCGGCCGACCATGTTGTAGTTCGACGCCATGCTGTGGTGATAGGCGCCGGTGCAGGCCACCGCCAACAGGTCGCCGGGGTGCAGGTCCGCCGGCAGCTCGATGTCCCGGGCGATCTCGTCGCCGGCTTCGCAGTGCCGTCCGGCCACGGTGACGCGCTGCTTGACGCCAAGCGAATGCCGGTTCGCCAGCGTGACGGCGTATTGCGCGCCGTACAACGACACCCGCGGGTTGTCGCTCATCCCGCCGTCGACTGCGACGAAGGTGCGGCCGCCCGGTTGCGTTTTCACCGAACACACCCGATACAGCGTCACACCGGCCCGGGCGCTGATGGCGCGACCGGGTTCGACCACGATCGTCGGCCGGGGGAAATGTTCGGCGGCACAGGCCTCGTCCAACGCGTCCTCGATGACAGCGCCCAGCTCGTCGAGGTCGAGCCCCTTATCTCCGGGGAGATAGGGGATCCCGTGGCCGCCGCCGATGTTGAGCTCGGTGAGGATGACGCCGTGGCGGGCTCGGATGTCGGCCATCGCGGCGATCATCCGGTGGATGGCCTCGCCGTAGAGGGCGGGGTCGGTGACCTGGGAGCCGATGTGGCAGTGCAGCCCGACCAGGTCGAGGATCGGATGCGCGAGAACGCGCTTTACCGCGTCGGCGGCCTGATCCTCGGCGAGGGTGAACCCGAACTTCTGGTCGCTGATGCCGGTGGTGATCGCGCGGTGTCCGTGGATGTCGATGTCCGGGGTCACCCGGATGAGCACCGGTTGGCGCTTGCGGGCCAGTCCAGCCAGGTAGGCGATCTCGATGAACGAATCCAGCACGATCCGCCCGACCCCGGCGCGCACCGCCTCGTGCAGCTCGTGGGGCGATTTCGCGTTGCCGTGCATGATGATTCGTGCCGGGTCGACGCCCCCGGCCAGGGCAACGGCCAGCTCACCGCCCGAGCAGACGTCGACGCCGAGGCCTTCGTCGCGCGCCCAGCGCGCCACCGCGGTGGTCAGCAGCGACTTTCCGGCGTAGACGACCTCCATGTTGTGGATGCGGCGCGCGAGGCGGCGGTAGCGGCGGGCGCGTTGACGGAAGTCGGATTCGTCGATGACGTAGGTCGGGGTGTGGAACTCGTCGGCGATATCAGCCAGTGCTACGCCGCCGACACAGAGCCGGCCCTCCTCGTCGGAGTGCGCAGTGACGGGCCAGATCGCGGGATCCAACCGCCGGGGAGCCGCCTTGCCAATAGACGGCAGGATGTCCAGCAATGTCATGACTTCACGGTGCGCGCGCAACCGATCGTGTGCCGCAATCCTTACGATCCCTTAGCGGCGCCGAGCTCAATATTGACGAAGTCATTGCCCCCTGAGGCCCTCAGAAGAGGCCCCTAGAATGGCCTCATCATGACCGCACCGGGG
>DASSGQ010000210.1:0-10755 GCA_035693385.1 Mycobacterium sp. | reverse complement strand
TCTTGTTCATGGCGTATTAGGTCGCTGACCGCGAGCGTGCGTGTCGGTACCGCGACACGCCGTTGGACGCGTACGCCCACGCACGCTCACGGCTGGGGCTTGCTGGGGGCTGTTTAGGGCACCACCGTTGAGCCGATCGTGGGCATGAACTGGCACTGCTTTTCCTTGGTGGTGACCTGCCCGAAGATCGTCGACATGATGCTGCCCGAACCGGTGTCGACGATCGCGGTCAACGTGGTCGGTCCGTCGGCGTTGATGTCGGCGCGCGGCTTGAGCGCGACCGTTCCGGACTTGCCGGTGGTGAGGTTCACCCAGGTGACGTTCAACGGCAGCTTCTGCACGTCGGCGGGCCCGGGGGTGCCGACGGCGGTGAACACGTAGGCCGTCTGACCCGGTGCGGGACCAGGCGACGGGATCTTCGCCGGCCCCGCCACGGACAGCGCGGTGGCGATGGCGCTACTGCCGTCCGCAAGGCAATTGGTGCCGATCGAGGGATACATGAAGTCCTGGGTGACCGGGGCGTCGGGACCAAAGCCCGGAGCTGCTGCCGCAGGGGCGGCGGCCGGCGCGGGGGAGTCCGGTGCCGGCGCCGGAGCCGGCGGTGCCGGTACGGGCGCCGCGACGGGCTCGGTAGCTGGGTCGACGGCCGCCGGTGCCGGTGCCGAAACGGGCGGCGTCGCCACCGGAGGCGCGGCCGCGGGCGAAGCGGCGGGCCCCGGGCCCGCCGCGCGAGCCGGATCGATCCCCGGAGGCAGGTGCGATTGCAGGCCCGGCTCGACGCCTGCCGGTGGCACGTGTAGCGCCGGTGCGGTGTCAGGCGGGGTGGCGGCGTTCGGCGCGCCGGGCTCCTGCACGAACTGATTCACCGACGCGGCAACGTTTTTGGACTCGGCCGGCGCCGTCGGATTGTGGGTGAAAGCTTGGGCGGCAGCCATGAGCAGCTCCGTCGCCTGCCCGGGATTGCCGGCCGCTTGCTGGATGATCGGGCTCAGCTGTGCGAGCGCCGGCAGGCCCGGTAGTTGCTGTGTGGAGCTCGGCTGCGGTGTCGGCTGCGGTGCCGCCGGGTCGGCCGCCGCGCTCGGGCAGACCCCGAACGCGGCAGCCGACGCCGTGACGACAGCGGCCAAACCCTTGGACAGGTTCCAAGTGTTTGCCACGATTTTCTCCGTCCTCGGTGTTGTGGGTTAGCCGTCTACCAGGCTGCTCACGGCAGAGCGGAAAGCAGCGACGGCGGCGTGGCCGGCGCGGCTGCAGCGGGCGCTGCCGGGGCCGTCCCCGAGGTCAGTGCCGTGAGATCGCCGGGCAGCGTAACCTGCGCGGGGACGTTCACCGGCAAACCTGGCAGCGCAGGCATGTCGATCTTCGCCTGGGGCACCTGAGGAACAGACGCCGGCGCAGGAGCGGCAGCCGGCGGGGTGATGCCGGGGATGGCCGGCATCGCCGGGATCGCCGGAATCGCGGGAGCCGCCGGGACGGCCGGAGCGGCCGGTACCGCCGGTGCCGCCGGTGCGGACAGCCCGGGGATCGAGATCGGGAGTCCCGGAATCGCCGGAGCCGCCGGAACGGCCGGAGCGGCCGGTACCGCGGGTGCCGCCGGCGCCTGCGGTGCCAACAATGAGAGCGGCCCATTGACCCCGGGGACGGTCGGGGCCGCGGGCGCGGCCTGCTGCGTCAGCCCTGGAATCGACGGGATTGCCGCCGGGGCGGACGGCGCTGCCGCCGCCGCGGCCGGGGTCACGCCCGGAAAGCTGATGCCGGGAGCCGACGGTGGCGCGGCCGGCGGGGTCGCGCCGAGCGCGGTAGCGAGGTTTTGCAGGATTTGCGGCGCGTTGGCGACCGAACTGATCAGCTGTTGCGGAATGTTCGGCATTGGCGCCGGAACGGGCGCGGGGTCGGCGTGGGCTGTTCCCACGAGACCGCCCACTATCAGCGCCGCGGACGAACCCGCCACGACGGCGGTTGCACGCAAGTAGGTCCAGATGGTTGGCATGACTCTCCCTGGTTGTTGACGACAGGTCCCGAGGCCGAAGTTACTTTGATGCTGATGTGACTCAAGTGACACGTGTGGCATTTATTCGATCGTTACCGAGACGAGTGACGGCGGTGACCCAACGGCCGACCGCGAGGTCGGAACCCGTCCCTCGCCGGCAAATTCCCATGCGTGCTCCAGACGGCCGTCACGACCGACAACGCCACCGTCTCGGTTGCGATCGCTAAAGTCGGGCAGATAGAAACCACCTCGGCCGCCCAGGCGGCACCGTTCACGCGGAGGCTGGCGAGTCGGCTCCAGGCGACCGCCCCGGCGCTGCTGATCCTGAGCGTCCTGGCGCGACTCGCCTGGTCCTACCTGATGCCCAACGGCGCGAACTTTGTCGACCTGCACGTATACCTCGGGGGCGCCGCCGCTATCGACCATCCCGGCACCCTGTACAGCTACGTGTACGCCGACCAGACACCCGACTTCCCGCTGCCGTTCACGTATCCACCCTTCGCGGCCGTCGTCTTCTACCCGCTGCATCTCTTGCCGTTCGGCCTGGTCGCCTTTCTGTGGCAGATCGCGACGATGGCCGCGCTGTACGGCGCGGTTCGGATCAGCCAGCGGTTGATCGGCGTTGCGGCCGGCGCGGGTCAGCGCGTGGCAATGTTGTGGACCGCGATCACCATCTGGATTGAGCCGCTGCGCAGCACGTTCGACTACGGGCAGATCAACGTGTTGCTCATGCTGGGGGTGTTGTGGGCGGTCTACACCACGCGGTGGTGGCTTTCGGGCCTGCTGGTCGGTGTGGCGGCGGGGATCAAGTTGACGCCGGCCATCTCCGGCGTCTATTTCGTGGGCGCTCGGCGCTGGGCCGCGGCGGTGTTCTCGGCGCTCGTGTTCGTGGCCACCGTCGGGGTGTCCGTGTTGGTCGTCGGCGATCAGACTCGCTACTACTTCACGGAGCTACTCGGCGACGCGCACCGGGTCGGGCCGATCGCGACCTCGTTCAACCAGACGTGGCGCGGCGGCATTTCGCGGATCCTCGGCCATGACGCCGGCTTTGGTCCGCCGGTGCTGGCCGCCATCGCCGTCACGGCGGTGCTGGCCGTCCTGGCGTGGCGGGCCCTGGACGGGCCCGATCAGCTGGGCAAGTTGCTGGTGGTCGAGTTGTTCGGGCTGCTGCTCTCTCCGATTTCGTGGACGCACCACTGGGTGTGGGTGGTGCCGCTGATGATCTGGGCGATTCACGGGCCACCGCGCTGCCGACCCGGTGCGCCGATCGTCGGCTGGGGCTGGTTGGCGCTCACCATCATCGGCGTGCCGTGGTTGCTGAGTTTCGCGCAGCCGACCATCTGGCAAATAAGCCGGCCGTGGTATCTGGCCTGGGCCGGGTTGGTCTATGTCGTGGCGGCGGTGGCGACGTTGATCTGGATCGCGGTCACCGGCCGACGCGACACCGGGCCCGATTTGCCGGCGCCACAGCGGCGCCGCGTGCGGGCCGCGTCGGAGGATTAGCTCCCGACGATCCCGTTGATGTCGCGCGCCATCGCGATGTCGTTCTTGGTGATACCGCCCGCGGAATGCGTGACGAGAGTGAAAGTTACGGTCCGCCAACGGATGTCGATGTCGGGATGATGGTCTTTGCTCTCGGCGTGCTCGGCGACCCGGCGCACGGCGTCGATGCCGGCGATAAACGTCGGGAACTTGATCGACCGGCGCAGGGCGCCGTCGGCCCGCTGCCATCCGTTGAGTTCGGGCAGTGCGGCGTCTACTTCTTCATCGGTTAACACAGCCATACTTCGACCTATCCTCCCTTGGTTGAAATCCAGTTCCCACTGCGGGATGTACGCCTTGAATCCGCGAAGTTCTGCGCGGCAGCCCGAACGTTCGATGCCCGTCCGATTCTCTCAGATCGGCGCACACGGGCTGCTCACACCGGGGTGGCGACGTCGAAACGAATTGCGCCACAAGGAATCTCTGCATCTGCCGTAGGCCTACAGTCACACCGCGGTGCGCATCCAGCGGTGCGTCAATGCATTTCACGAGCCACCGCGGGCGCGGGGCACGTTGCTGATTGCGCCACGCGCAAGCAGTGCTGCGGCGTGCGAGGGAGCAACGGCGTTACGCGCTAGTTGTGGGCGGGTTCGCGTTCGGTGAGGTGTACGACCGCCGCACCGGGAGCATTCGTCTTGACCGACTCAATGCCCTTCTGGGCGCTCGCTTTGGTCTCGTACCCCTGGCTGGCGGTGATGATCTCACCGTTGGCCGCCTTGAGGTGGAACCGAAACTTGCCTGATTTGTCTTTGCTGATCTCGAACTTGGCTGCCATTGCAGTTCTCCCGTGTTCGTTTCCCGACCAGCGGCAACGCTACCCCTCGACGACTCGTCGAGGAAGGTGCGGCAGCGGGGCCGCTACCACACCGCCGCAGCGATGCGCAGGGACCGGCTGATGGCTAACGCGTTGGCCACCATGTCATCTGCACTCTGGCGTAGATGGTCAGCAGGGTCGTCCCGGCCGCAGACGGCGACGAGAATGGCCACGGCTGCCTGGTGGGCTTCGGACGCCGACAGTCCGTCAAAGCACCCTTCAAGATCAAGCGCAACGCAGTACTCCTCCAATATCGGCCGCAGCTGCGCCTCGAACGCCGCGCCGTTTCTGAGGATCGTGTTGAAAGGGGACATGCGAGGAAGCTACGCCGAGAGCCGGGCCTACGTGACCCGAATGATCAGCGCCGGCGTTTCCGCTGGTCGCCAACGACGTTGGTGGTGAAACACCACCGCGACACCCCGACGGTATACCGTCACTGGCCATGCCGACCCAGATCGTCGTCGCCGGGGCCGTCATCGCCGGCTCAGCGCTCCTGGTCGCGCAGCGTGTCCGGCCGCCCGAGTTGGCCGGCCGCTGGGAACTGCCCGGCGGCAAGGTCGCGCCCGGTGAAACCGAGCGCGACGCGCTGGCCCGCGAGTTGGCCGAGGAACTGGGACTCGAGATCGCCGACATCGTCGTGGGTGACCGCCTCGGCGTGGATATCCCGCTGAATGCCACCGCGACGCTGCGGGCGTATCGGGTGCGGCTGATCAGCGGTGAACCGCACCCCCACGACCACCGGGCGCTGCGCTGGGTCACCGCGGCCGAATTGGACGATATCGACTGGGTGCCCGCCGATCGCGGCTGGCTGGAGGACCTCGCCGGAGTTCTTTGAAAAGGCTCTCGTACCCGGTCTGGCGTGCGTCCAGGGCGGCGACATCCGGGGGTTCCGGCCCGCGCGCACACTGGATGGACGGGTGTCGTCTAGCCCGCCAGTTCGCCATCCACGCCCCCCACTGCCAGAATCACCGACGTGCCATTCCGCAATGTCGCCATCGTCGCGCACGTCGACCACGGCAAAACCACCCTTGTCGACGCGATGCTGCGGCAGTCCGGCGCCCTGACCCACCGCGGCGACGACACCCAGGAACGCATCATGGACAGCGGCGACCTGGAAAAGGAAAAAGGCATCACGATCCTGGCCAAGAACACCGCCGTGCACCGCCATGACCCGGATGGAACCGTCACAGTGATCAATGTGATCGACACTCCGGGGCACGCGGACTTCGGCGGTGAGGTGGAGCGCGGGCTGTCGATGGTGGACGGGGTGTTGCTGCTGGTCGACGCGTCCGAGGGCCCACTGCCTCAGACTCGGTTCGTGCTGCGCAAGGCGTTGGCCGCACATCTTCCGGTGATTCTCGTCGTCAACAAGACAGACCGGCCCGACGCGCGCATCGCCGAGGTGGTGGAGGCCAGCCACGATCTGTTGCTCGATGTGGCGTCGGATCTGGACGACGAAGCGGCGGCCGCGGCTGAGCATGCGCTGGGTCTGCCGACGCTGTACGCCTCCGGGCGCGTCGGCGTGGCCAGCACCACGCAACCTCTCGACGGCCATGTCCCGGACGGCGCCAACCTGGATCCGCTGTTCGAGATCCTGGAAAAATACGTGCCGGCGCCGAAAGGCGATCCCGAGGCACCGCTACAGGCCCTGGTCACCAACCTGGACGCGTCGACATTTCTGGGCCGGCTGGCGCTGATCCGCATCTACAACGGCAAGATCCGCAAAGGCCAACAGGTCGCGTGGATGCGCGAGGTCGATGGGCTGCCCGTCATCACCAGCGCCAAGATCACCGAACTGCTGGCGACCGAAGGCGTTGAACGCAGCGCCACCGCCGAGGCGATCGCCGGCGACATTGTCGCCGTGGCCGGCCTGCCCGAGATCATGATCGGCGACACGCTGGCTGATCCCGATCATGCCCATGCGCTGCCACGTATCACCGTCGACGAGCCGGCAATCTCGGTCACCATCGGCACCAACACCTCGCCGCTCGCGGGCAAGGTGTCTGGCCACAAGCTGACCGCGCGCATGGTGCGCAGCCGGCTGGACGCCGAACTGGTCGGCAATGTCTCGATCCGCGTCGTCGACCTCGGCCGACCCGACGCCTGGGAGGTGCAGGGCCGTGGCGAGCTTGCGCTCGCTGTGCTGGTCGAGACGATGCGTCGGGAGGGGTTCGAGCTCACGGTCGGCAAACCGCAAGTGGTGACCAGGACGATCGATGGTCAGCTGCACGAGCCGTTCGAGGCGATGACTATCGACTGCCCCGAGGAGTTCGTGGGCGCCGTCACCCAGCTGATGGCCGGCCGCAAGGGCCGCATGGAGGAGATGGCCAACCACGCCGCGGGCTGGGTTCGCATGGATTTCATCGTCCCCAGCCGCGGGTTGATCGGCTTTCGCACCGACTTCCTCACCCTCACCCGTGGCACCGGCATCGCCAACGCCGTATTCGACGGCTATCGGCCGTGGGCGGGGGAGATCCGGGCCCGCCACACCGGCTCGCTGGTGTCCGATCGGTCCGGCGCCATCACCCCGTTCGCGATGATCCAGCTGGCCGACCGCGGTCAGTTCTTCGTCGAGCCCGGGCAGGACACCTACGAGGGCATGGTCGTCGGCATCAATCCGCGTGCCGAGGATCTCGACGTCAACATCACCCGGGAGAAGAAGCTGACCAACATGCGGTCATCGACCGCCGACGTCATCGAGACGCTGGCCCGTCCGCTCGAGCTCGACCTGGAGCAGGCCATGGAGTTCTGCGCGGCCGACGAATGTGTCGAGGTGACTCCGGAGATCGTGCGGGTGCGCAAAGTCGAGCTGGAGGCGACCACCCGGGCGCGTAGCCGGGCGCGGGCGAAGGCTCGGGGTTAACGACTTGGCGCCGCCGGCGCGCGAACGTAACGCAGGTGCGAAATCCGGCCCGGGTTTTCGTGACCGCGTGACGCGCGCCGCGCGCGTGGTTAGCCAGATTCCGGGAAAAGCGCTCGATACCCTGATGAGCGTGCCGACTCGAACCCGCCGCCTTTTCCTGGCGGTCGGCGCGCTGGTGTCGCTGGTCGGAGTGATGCTGGCGGCGTGCACCGTCAACCCGCCGCCGGCGCCGCAAAGCACCGATACTCCGCACAGCTCACCGCCACCGCCGCAGCGGCCCGCTCAGATCATCGTGGGCATCGACTCGATCGGCGCCGGGTTCAACCCGCATCTGCTGTCCGATCTGTCGCCGGTGAACGCGGCGATCAGCGCGCTGGTGTTGCCGAGCGCGTTCCGGCCGGTGCCCGATCCCAACACGCCGACCGGTTCGCGCTGGGAGATGGACCCGACCCTGTTGGTATCCGCGGAGGTGACCAACCAGAACCCGTTCACGGTGAGCTACAAGATCCGGCCCGAGGCGCAGTGGACCGACAACGCCCCGATCGGCGCCGACGACTTCTGGTACCTGTGGCGACAGATGGTCGGTCAGCCGGGGGTGGTCGACCCCGCAGGCTACGACCTGATCACCGGCGTGCAGTCGCTCGAGGGCGGTAAGCAGGCGGTGGTCACCTTCTCGCAACCGTATCCGGCGTGGAAGGAGCTGTTCAGCAACATCGTGCCGGCGCACATCGTCAAGGACGTGCCCGGCGGGTTCGCGGCCGGCCTGGCCCGCGCCCTGCCGGTCACCGGCGGGCAGTTCCGGGTGGAAAGCATCGACCCCCAGCGCGACGAGATCCTGATTGCGCGGAATGACCGCTATTGGGGCGCGCCCGCCAAACCCGCCCTGATCCTCTTCCGCCGGGCCGGCGCGCCGGCCGCGCTGGCCGACTCCGTGCGCAACGGCGACACCCAGGTCGCCCAGGTGCATGGCGGCTCGGCGGCGTTCGCCCAGTTGTCGGCCATCCCGGACGTGCGGACCGCCCGGATCGTGACACCGCGGGTCATGCAACTCACCCTGCGCGCCAACGAGCCCAAGCTGTCCGACACCCAGGTCCGCAAGGGGATTCTGGGGTTGCTCGACGTCGACCTGTTGGCGGCGGTGGGCGCGGGCAGCGACAACACCGTCACGTTGGACCAGGCCCAGATCCGCTCCCCGAGCGATCCGGGCTACGAGCCGACCGCGCCGGCCGCGATGACCACCCAGGCCGCGCTGGCGTTGTTGGCGGCATCCGGATATCAGGTCGAGCCCAACGCGTCGGCGTCACCGGCACCGACACCGGCGAATACCGGTCCACCGGAAGTCATCCGCGGCCGGATCAGCAAGGACGGCCAACAGCTGGCGCTGGTCATCGGGGTGGCGGTCAACGACCCGACGTCGGTCGCGGTGGCCAACACGGCCGCCGACCAGTTGCGCAACGTCGGCATCGCCGCCACCGTGCTCGCGCTCGACCCGGTGGCGCTGTATCGCGACGCGTTGAACAACAACCAGGTGGACGCGATCGTCGGTTGGCATCAGGCGGGCGGAAATCTGGCGACGCTGCTGGCTTCGCGGTACGGCTGTCCCGCGCTGCAGGCCACACAAGTGCCGACCGCCGTAACGCCCACCACTACGCCCGCGGCCGCGTCGCCGCCCGCCGCGCCGGGCACCACCTCCCTGACGCCGACGCAGGCCCCGCCCAGCCGCCCGACCGAGCCCGGCGCGCTGGTGCAGGCGCCGTCGAACCTCACCGGAATCTGCGACCGCAGCATCCAGTCGAACATCGACGCAGCCCTCAACGGCAGCAAGAGCATCAACGACGTGATCACCGCGGTCGAGCCGCGGTTGTGGAACATGTCGACGGTGTTGCCGATCTTGCAGGACACCACCATCGTCGCGGCCGGCCCGAGCGTGCAGAACGTCAGCCTGTCGGGTGCGGTACCGGTGGGCATTGTCGGCGACGCCGGCCAATGGATCAAGACCGGCTCCTAGCCGGCTCGTAGCCGAGTCCCAGCCACTCCGCCCGCGCCGCGTGCGAGGGCAATGCAATCGCGACTACAGGTGGACTAAGACGCTGCAATTAGCGCTTGAATCATTCGCAGGGTATGTAATATGATCAATTACCGACTGCAAGTGCAAATACCTGTTTTCAACGAGACATCGAGTTATCCTTCGCTCGTAGCTAACACCCGGTCGGGCCAGGGTGAAGGCATTTGGGGGTAACGCGGTTCGTGCTGGCCTGGGAGGTACAACGTGTCTTTTCTCATCGCGGCGCCGCAGCTGATCGCAGATGCAGCGACTGATCTAGCAAACATTGGTTCGACCATCGGTTCGGCCAACTTCGCGGCCGCCACCGCGACCACGGGCGTGCTGCCCGCCGCGGCCGACGAGGTGTCGGCACAGATCGCCGCGCTGTTTTCCCAGCATGCGGCGGGCTACCAGCAGCTCAGTGCGCAGGCCGCACTGTTCCACGAGCAGTTCGTCCAGGCCATGACGTCGGGTGCGAGCGCGTATGCGGCGGCCGAGGCCAACGTCGTGCAGACCCTGGCGCCTGCCCTGGCGGTGGACTTGAGCGGCGGGCTGTCTGGGCTGGGGGCCAGCCTGAGCGCCGGCGTTTCGGAGATGGGCGCTTCGTTCGATGCCATGTTGTCGGGCAGCCTGGGTGGCAGCTTCTCGGGATTCGCGCCGGTTGGTGCGACATTGGCGGCGGACTTCGGTGGTGGGCTGTCGGCCCTTGGACAGGCCGGTGGTGCGCTGTCGAGCAGCTTCGGTGCCGGGCTTTCCGGCCTGGCGGGCGGCTTCAGCGCAGGCCTGCCAGGGTTTGGGGGCAGCCTGACTGGTGGGTTGTCGGGGTTGAGCACCGTGCTCAGCGGCGGGTTTTCGGGCAGCTTCAGTGGTGGCCTTTCCGGCCTGGGAGCCGGGCTTTCGGGTTTCCTGCAGACCGGCGCGTCCCTGGTCGGCAACTTGGGGGGGTCGCTGCCCGGCCTGGGTGTTAGCCTGCCGGTCAGCCTGAACGCCGGCCTGGCCGCCTTCGGGAGCCTCTTCGAGGTCACCCCAAGCTTCGGTGTGAACTTCGCCACCGGGCTTTCCGGGCTGGGTGCCCAGCTCAGCGCCGCATTGAACGGCGGCCTTGCTGTCGGGATCGCCGGGCTTCCCACTCTGCTCTCTTATGGGGTGTCGCCCTTCCAGGCATTGGTGACGGCCGGGTCGCAGACCGGATTCTTTAATCAGCTGCAGGCGATGGAGCTCGGCTTCAACACCGCCTTGGTCGATGGGGAGTTCGGCTTCAACAACTCGCTGGTTGCCCAAGAGACGGCGTTGGAGACAGCCATCTTTGGTGGCACCGGCGCTTGGAACGGCGTGATCGACAACGTCTTCAACTTCTGGAACTCGGTGCTGGGCACCGGTGAGGTGACCTTCGACACCCTCCTGGGTGCGCAGATCCCCTCGTACGTTGCGCCGATCTCCTGGTACGACCTCGCAACGAGCCTCTACGTGGGGCCCATGAGCAACGTTATCGGCGGCGGCTG
>DASSGQ010000209.1:0-5444 GCA_035693385.1 Mycobacterium sp. | reverse complement strand
CCCGGTTGGCTGGGGGGTGCGGGTTGACCGGGCGGTGCGGGTGCTCCCGGTGGCGGAGGTTGCCCCGGCGCGGGCCCGCCGGGTCCGGCAGGGGCCGCGGGCGGGGCGCCGGCGGGCGGGGGTGCCGGCTTGGGCTCGGCGCCCTGCGCAGGCACCGAGTTGAGCACGGGCCGGATGTACAGCCGCGCGGTCTGTCCCAGGTTGCGGGCCTCGCTGCCGTCGTTTCCGGGCACGGTGATGACCAGGTTGTCGCCGTCGACAACGACCTCCGAACCGGACACACCGAGCCCGTTCACGCGCGCGCTGATGATCTGCTGCGCCTGGGCCAGCGCCTCCCGGCTCGGCCGCGAGCCGTCCGGGGTCCGGGCGGTCAGCGTGACGCGGGTACCGCCCCGCAGGTCGATGCCGAGCTTGGGAGCGGCTCGCTTGTCTCCGGTGAGAAACACCAGCAGGTAGACGCCGATGAGCAATAACAAGAAGACCGACAGGTAGCGGGCAGGGTGCACCGGCGCAGAAGACGATGCCACGTTCCTTGTATCTCCTTGAGAATCGGTTTCTTACCCGACAGAGCCTACGTGCCGGCCTCTATTGCCCTTGCGCGAGCGGTCGCGGGTCGCGCTCAGGAATCCTTGATCACCCGCGTCTCGTCGGTGGGGTGGGCCGAACGGTTGGGCTCATGGGAGCCTTCCAACTCGCCGGCGGCGTGTTCGTCGAGGTCGTCGTCCGGGTCCTCGTCGGCGTCTTCGTCGTCGTAGTCGTCGTCGAGGTCCACGTCCTCGTCCGCGTCGTCCGGCAGGATCCGGTCGCGAATGGCCAACTTCATCCACGTGGTGCGCACGCCCGGCGCGATCTCGAGGTCGACGGTGTCATCGGTGATCCCGACGACGGTGGCTTCCATCCCGGAAGTGGTGTGCACCCGGTCGCCGGGCCGCAACGACTCGTGCAGGTCGATGGTGGCCTGCATCGCCCGCTTTTGGCGACGCGACGCGAAGTACATGAAGCCGCCCATAATGAGCAGGAACGGCAAGAACAAGACCAAACTCTCCATCGCGCGCCTGTCTTTCGCAGTCGAATATTGCGCTGAATACGCACCTCGTAACGGCCAGTCTGCCAGCACCGCAGGTCGCGACTGACGGGCAGTGTGCGCGGGTGACCGGTCGCCCGCCGCTCGAGCCGCCGACTCGTGGCTGACCAGATAGGCTTTATCCCGCGACGCGACAGGCGCGCGCGGTGAGGAGGATGACGTGGCCGGGCTCGAGCAGACTCGCCAGCTGGTCACCGAAATTCCCGGCCCCGTGTCGCTGGAGCTGAACAAGCGCCGGGCCGCCGCGGTATCCCACAGCGTCAACATCACCTTGCCGGTGTTCGTGGCGCGCGCCGGCGGCGGCATCGTCGAGGACGTGGACGGAAACCGGCTCATCGACCTGGGTTCCGGCATCGCGGTCACCACGATCGGCAATTCGTCGCCCCGGGTGGTGGACGCGGTGCGCGAACAGGTGGCCGACTTCACCCACACCTGTTTCATGGTGACGCCGTACGAGGAGTACGTCGCCGTCGCCGAAGAGGTCAACAGGATCACCCCGGGTTCCGGCGATAAACGCTCGGTGCTGTTCAACTCGGGCGCCGAAGCGGTCGAGAACGCCGTCAAGGTGGCGCGCGCCTACACGCGCAAGCCCGCGGTGGTGGCGTTCGACCACGCCTACCACGGCCGCACCAACCTGACGATGGCACTGACCGCCAAGTCGATGCCCTACAAGAGCGGCTTCGGCCCGTTCGCGCCGGAGATCTATCGCGCGCCGCTGTCCTACCCGTACCGCGACGGGCTGCTCGACAAAGAGCTGGCCACGGACGGCGAAAAGGCCGCCGCGCGGACCATCAGGGTCATCGACAGCCAGGTCGGCGCCGACAGCCTGTCCGCGATCGTCATCGAACCCATCCAGGGCGAAGGCGGATTCATCGTTCCCGCCGAGGGCTTTCTGCCCACCCTGCTCGACTGGTGCCACAAGAACGGCGTGCTGTTCATCGCCGACGAGGTGCAGACCGGGTTTGCGCGCTCCGGCGCGATGTTCGCCTGCGAGCACGAAGGGATCGAGCCGGATCTGATCTGTACCGCCAAAGGCATCGCCGACGGATTGCCGCTGTCGGCGCTGACCGGCAGTGCTGAGATCATGGACGCCCCGCACGTCGGCGGACTGGGCGGCACCTTCGGCGGTAACCCCGTCGCGTGCGCGGCGGCGCTGGCCACCATCGCGACCATCGAGAACGACGGCCTGATCGAGCGGGCACAGCAGATCGAGAGGGTGATCACCGAGCGGCTGCTGCGGCTGCAGGCGGGCGACGACCGGATCGGTGACGTCCGTGGCCGCGGTGCCATGATCGCCGTGGAGTTGGTCAAGACGGGCACGGCCGACCCCGACGCCGCATTGACCTCGGCGCTTGCCACCGCGCTCCACGCGGCCGGGGTGATCGTGTTGACCTGCGGCATGTTCGGCAACGTCATCCGACTGCTGCCCCCGCTGACCATCAGCGATGAGTTGCTCATCGAGGGAATCGATATCCTGAGTCTGATCCTGCGCGACCTGTAAAGTCCGGGACCCCGATCACCGCAACGCCGGGTGTGGAATCTCACACCCTCCGCGCCGGTCATTGCGGAATACCCGTTAGTTTCGCTAACGTTTTATTCGGCAGCGCAGCGTCGCGCTTTCGAATATTCGGCTTTTTGCTTAATAAGAGGACTCGCTATGTCGACTGCTACTCAGGAAGAGCGGCTCGCACGCCGCGTCGACGACCTCACCGCCAAGGACCCACAGTTCGCCGCCGCGCGGCCGGACCCTGCCGTCGCCGAGGCCATCGGCCAGCCCGGGCTGCGACTGCCCCAGATCATCCAGACCACGCTCGACGGTTACGCGCAGCGGCCGGCGCTGGCCCAGCGCGCGGTCGAGGTCGTCAAAGACGCGAAGACCGGACGTACCTCGCTCGAACTGCTCCCCCGCTTCGAGACCGTCAGCTACGGCGAGCTGGGCGAGCGCGCTGGCGCGCTGGCACGTGCCCTGGCCCACGATGTGGTGCACACCGGTGACCGGGTGTGCGTGTTGGGCTTCAACAGCGTCGACTACGCCACCATCGACATAGCACTGGGCCTGGCCGGCGCCGTGTCCGTTCCGCTGCAGACCAGCGCCGCGATCACCCAGCTGCAACCGATCGTCGCCGAAACCGAGCCCACCCTGATTGCGGCGAGCGTGAATCAGCTGCCCGACGCGGTCGAGCTGATCCGCACCGCCGACCCGCGGCCCGCCAGGCTCGTGGTGTTCGACTACCACCCCGAGGTCGACGACGAGCGCGAGGCCCTTGAGAAGGCCCGCGAGACCGCCAATGCGCGGCCGGCCGACGCCGCGGTGATTGTCGAGACCCTGGCCGACGTCGTCGCGCGCGGAAAGACCGTGTCTTCGGGGCCGGCCCGGCCCGCGGCCACGACGATCGACGATGCGCAATCGCTGGCTCTGCTGATCTACACCTCCGGCAGCACCGGCGCACCCAAGGGTGCGATGTACCCCCAAAGCAACGTCGGCAAGATGTGGCAACGGTCGGACAAGAACTGGTTCGGGCCGAGCGCAGCGTCGATCACCCTCAACTTCATGCCGATGAGCCACGTGATGGGCCGCGGCATCCTCTACGGCACTCTCGGAAACGGCGGCACCGCATACTTCACTGCGCGCAGTGACCTCTCGACGTTGCTCGAGGACCTCGAGCTGGTCAGGCCCACTGAGCTGAACTTCGTGCCGCGGATCTGGGAGACCCTGTTCGGCGAATTCCAGCGCCAGGTCGACACCCGGCTCGCGGCAGCCACCGATCCGAGCGACCCCACGGCCCACGCAGCCGTCGAGGCCGAGGTCATGGACGAGCTGCGCGAGTACCAGCTGGGCGGGCGGTTCATTTTCGCGATGACGGGCTCGGCGCCCACGTCTCCGGAGCTGAAGGAGTGGGTGGAATCCCTGCTCGACTTGCATCTGCTGGACGGCTACGGCTCCACCGAGGCCGGGATGGTCCTGTTCGACGGTGAAGTGCAACGTCCGCCGGTGATCGACTACAAGCTGGTCGACGTCCCGGATCTGGGCTATTTCGCCACTGACCGGCCGTACCCGCGCGGCGAGTTGCTCCTCAAGACGGCGAACATGTTCCCCGGCTACTACAAGCGGCCCGAGGTCACCGCGAGCGTGTTCGACCCCGACGGCTACTACCGGACCGGTGACGTCGTCGCCGAGACCGCTCCCAACCGCCTGGTGTACGTCGACCGCCGTAACAACGTGCTCAAGCTCGCGCAGGGCGAGTTCGTCACCGTGGCAAAGCTGGAGGCGGTGTTCGGCAATAGCCCGCTGGTCCGGCAGATCTACATCTACGGCAACAGCGCGCACCCCTACCTGCTCGCCGTCGTGGTGCCCACCGAAGAGGCCCTGGCGCGCTACGCCGACGGTGGGCTCGACGCGCTGAAGGGACCGATCGCCGATTCGCTGCAGGACGTTGCGAAAGAGGCCGGCTTGCAGTCCTACGAGGTGCCGCGCGACTTTCTCATCGAGACGACGCCGTTCAGCCTGGAGAACGGCCTGCTGACCGGCATCCGCAAGCTGGCGTGGCCGAAGCTGAAGCAGCACTACGGCGAGCGACTGGAACAGCTCTACACCGAGCTGGCCGACAGCCAGGCCAACGAACTGCGCGCGCTTCGTCAAAACGGGGCCGACGCGCCGGTGCTGCAGACAGTGAGCCGGGCCGCGGCCGCGATGCTGGGGACGGCCACCACCGAGTTGACAGCCGATGCCCACTTCACCGACCTGGGCGGAGACTCGCTGTCGGCGTTGACATTCGGCAACCTCCTGCACGAGATCTTCGACATCGAGGTGCCGGTGGGCGTCATCGTCAGCCCGGCCAACGACCTGGCGGCCATCGCCGACTACATCGAGGCCGAACGGCAGGGGAACAAGCGGCCCAGCTTCGCCGCCGTTCACGGCCGCGAAGCGACCGAGGTGCACGCCAGCGATCTCACGCTGGACAAGTTCATCGATGCGTCGACCCTGGCCGCCGCGCCCGACCTGCCGAAGCCCAGTGCCGAGGTGCGCACCGTCCTGCTGACCGGCGCCACCGGCTTCCTGGGCCGCTACCTGGCCCTGGACTGGCTGGAGCGGATGGACCTGGTCGACGGCAAGGTGATCGCGCTGGTTAGGGCCAAGAGCGACGCTGAGGGGCGTGCGCGTCTGGACCGAATTTTCGATAGCGGCGACCCCAAGCTGCTGGACCACTACCGGCGGCTGGCCGCCGACCACCTGGAGGTCATCGCCGGCGACAAGGGCGAGGCCAACCTCGGCCTGGACCAGCAGACCTGGCAACGGCTGGCCGACACCGTCGACCTGATCGTCGACCCCGCCGCCCTGGTCAACCACGTCCTGCCCTAC
>DASSGQ010000208.1:0-5732 GCA_035693385.1 Mycobacterium sp. | reverse complement strand
TGGCGCCCGCGCCGGACGGCATCTGTGCCGGCAGGGCGATGACGCGGTCGCTGGAGCTGGCGGGCTTGTCGCCGGCGGACGTCGACCACGTCAACGCGCACGGGACGGCGACGCCGATCGGCGACACCGCCGAGGCCAACGCCCTCCGCGTCGCCGGTTGCGAACAGGCCGCGGTATACGCGCCGAAGTCGGCACTGGGCCACTCCATCGGTGCGGTGGGCGCGCTTGAATCCATCCTCACGGTGTTGGCCCTTAGGGACGGAGTCATTCCGCCCACACTGAACTACGAGACCCCGGATCCCGAGATCGACCTCGATGTTGTCGCGGGCGAACCTCGCTACGGCGATTTTCGTTATGCAATCAACAACTCGTTCGGGTTCGGCGGTCACAACGTGGCGCTCGCCTTTGGGCGTTACTGAAGCACGGAAGGAACGAAAGCAAGACGCATGACAGAGCTGGTTACGGGTAAGGCGTTACCCAACGTGGTTGTCACCGGCATCGCCATGACAACCGCGCTGGCGACCGACGCGGAAACGACGTGGAAGCTGCTGCTCGACAGCCAAAGCGGCATCCGCACGCTCGACGATCCGTTCGTCGAGGAGTACAACCTCCCCGTGCGCATCGGGGGGCATCTGCTGGAGGAGTTCGATCATCAGCTCACGCGCGTTGAGCTGCGTCGGATGGGTTACCTGCAGCGCATGTCCACGGTTCTGAGCCGGCGCCTGTGGGAGAACGCCGGCAACCCCGAGCTCGACACCAACCGGTTGGCGGTGTCCATCGGTACCGGTCTGGGCTCCGCCGAAGAGCTCGTCTTCGGATATGACGAGATGCGTGTGCGCGGCTACCGGGCGATCTCCCCGCTGGCGGTGCAGAAGTACATGCCCAACGGCGCCGCCGCGGCGGTCGGGCTGGAACGGCACGCGAAGGCCGGCGTGATGACGCCGATATCGGCGTGTGCGTCCGGTTCGGAGGGCATCGCCCGCGCGTGGCAGCAGATCGTGCTCGGTGAGGCCGACGCGGCCATCTGCGGTGGCGTGGAAACCAGGATCGAGGCGGTGCCCATCGCCGGGTTCTCCAATATGCGCATCGTGATGTCCACCAACAACGAAAACCCCGCCGGCGCGTGTCGCCCGTTCGACAAGGACCGCGACGGCTTCGTGTTCGGCGAGGCCGGCGCCCTCATGTTGATCGAAACCGAGGAGAGCGCAAAGGCTCGTGGCGCCAACATCCTGGGCCGGATAATGGGGGCCAGCATCACCTCGGACGGCTTCCACATGGTGGCACCGGACCCCAACGGCGAACGCGCCGGGCACGCGATCACGCGGGCGGTCCAGCTCGCGGGCCTCACCCCGGGCGACATCGATCACGTCAACGCCCACGCCACCGGTACCCAGGTCGGTGACGTGGCCGAGGGCAAGGCCATCAACAACGCGCTGGGTAGCAACAAGCCAGCGGTGTATGCGCCCAAATCCGCGCTGGGCCACTCGGTGGGTGCGGTCGGCGCGGTGGAGTCGATCCTGACCGTACTTGCGTTGCGGGAGCAGGTGATTCCGCCGACACTGAATCTCGAAAACCTCGATCCAGAGATCGACTTGGACGTGGTAGCGGGTAAGCCGCGGCCGGGCAATTACCAGTACGCGATCAACAATTCGTTCGGATTCGGCGGTCACAACGTGGCGATCGCGTTTGGGCGGTACTGAAAACCCCCGAGCAATCATGGCTTCACCGGAAACAGGAGACCCGCGATGACAATCATGGCCCCCGCGTCGGTTGGCGAATCGCTTGACCCTCGCGATCCGCTGCTGCGTTTGTGCACGTTCTTCGACAACGACAGCGTGGAACTGCTGCACGAGCGTGACCGCTCCGGAGTGCTGGCCGCGTCGGGCACCGTGAACGGCCTCCGCACTATCGCGTTCTGCACAGACGGAACGGTGATGGGCGGAGCCATGGGCATCGAAGGGTGCACCCACATCGTCAACGCCTACGACACCGCCATCGAGGAGCAGAGCCCGATCGTGGGCATCTGGCACTCGGGTGGTGCGCGGCTCGCCGAAGGCGTCCGAGCGCTGCACGCGGTCGGCCTGGTGTTCGAGGCGATGATTCGCGCTTCCGGCTACATTCCGCAGGTCTCCGTGGTCGTCGGTTTCGCCGCCGGTGGCGCCGCCTACGGACCGGCGCTGACCGACGTGGTCGTCATGGCGCCGGAGAGCCGGGTGTTCGTCACCGGACCCGACGTGGTGCGCAGCGTCACGGGCGAGGATGTCGACATGGCCTCGCTCGGTGGCCCGGAGACCCACCACAAGAAGTCCGGGGTGTGCCATATCGTCGCCGACGACGAGCTCGATGCCTACGAGCGCGGTCGCCGGTTGGTCGGATTATTCTGCCAGCAAGGGCATTTCGACCGCAGCAAGGCCGAGGCCGGTGACACCGACATCCACGCGTTGCTGCCCGAATCCGCTCGACGGGCCTACGACGTGCACCCGATCGTGACCGCGCTCCTCGATGAGGACATCCCGTTCGACGAGTTCCAGGCCAATTGGGCGCCGTCGATGGTTGTCGGCCTGGGTCGCCTGTCCGGCCGCACGGTCGGCGTGCTGGCCAACAACCCGCTGCGACTGGGCGGCTGCCTGAACTCCGAAAGCGCCGAGAAGGCAGCGCGTTTCGTGCGACTGTGCGACGCGTTTGGGATCCCGCTGATTGTGGTCGTCGATGTCCCCGGCTACCTGCCCGGTGTCGACCAGGAGTGGGGCGGCGTGGTGCGCCGCGGCGCCAAACTGTTGCACGCGTTCGGTGAGGCCACCGTTCCGCGAGTCACGCTGGTCACCCGAAAGACGTACGGCGGGGCCTACATTGCGATGAACTCCCGCTCGCTGAACGCCACCAAAGTGTTCGCGTGGCCGGACGCCGAGGTCGCCGTGATGGGCGCCAAAGCCGCCGTCGGCATCCTGCACAAGAAGAAGCTTGCCGCCGCGCCTGACCACGAGCGCGAAGCGCTACACGACGATCTGGCTGCCGAGCACGAGCGCATTGCCGGTGGCGTCGACAGTGCCATCGAGATCGGTGTGGTCGACGAGAAGATCGACCCGGCGCACACTCGCAGCAAGCTCACCGAAGCGCTTGCCCAGGCGCCCGCACGCCGCGGCCGCCACAAGAACATCCCGCTCTGATCTAGCGCGGGCTGCGAGACAATATCGCCGAAAGCGCTTGACGCAGCTGACTTTCGGGATCGGCGGGCAGTTCGTCGGCACGCCAGCCGACGAAGTCGTCCGGCCGGACCAGCAGCGCCCCCTCAGGCCCGAGTCCGGTGACAGCCGCCCATCCGTCGTCGCCGATGCAATGCACGGCGATCGGGATGTCCAGGGCGGCCGACGCCGAAGTTACCGCCGCGCGCCATCGTTCGTCCCGGGTAAGCACCGTGAACCCCGGACCGACGAGGTCCAGCGTCGAAACACGCTCGCCGCGGTGCCGCACCCAGGCGTGTGGAACCCGGGTGCCCGGCTGAGCGCGCAACTCGTCGACGAGGTGCACCGCATCCGGATCGTCCAAAGGCTCGCCGGTCACCACGGCCGCCGAACGATATTGGTAGCCGATGAGCAGCGCGAACATCGAACACTCTTCGTCGGGCGGCAACTGTGGCCGATCAGCGCCGCCCAACTGCAGCAATTCAACCGTCGGACCGGTGAGGGACTGACGAGCGGCGAAGCGCCCCACCGGGTGACGCTCGGCGTGGTACGTGGCAAGCAGTTCCGGTCCCGCCGTCCCCTTGAGCACGGCGGCAAGCTTCCAGGCCAGGTTGTGCGCACTCTGGATCGCGGTGTTGGCTCCCCCAGCCTTGAACGGCGGCATGGTGTGCGCCGCGTCGCCAACGAGAAAGGTCCGCCCACACTGGAATTGATCGGCCACCTGTTCGTAGGGTTGCCAAGCCGCGACCTCGATGATGTCGATATCGATCGGCTCGCCGATGGCCGCGGTGAGCACCTCGCGGCACCGTTGCGGCGTGAACTGGTCCGCCGTCTCACCGTTGCCGGGGAAATACGTGGTGATGAACATTCCCAGGTCGTCTTCGACCACGAGGAATATGCCATCCACGTCAGCGTTTTTGACCTGAACCCCGTCGCCTTCGCCCAACCGCGCAACAAACTTCTGCCAAGGCGCCCGGAAGTAGATGAAGACGACATAGATCGGCAGCGCGCCGTACCCGGATGTCGTGATCTTCAGCGCTTTACGGATCGGGCTGTGCACGCCGTCGGCGCCGACGAGATAGTCGGCGCGGACAGTCTGGGATACACCCGACTCCCGGTCGTGCAGCACCACGGTGACACCGGCCTCGTCGAGATCCACTGAGGAGAGTTCCGTCCCGTAGCGCACTTCGCCACCGCGCCGGCGTGTTTCGGCGAGCAGGATCGGCTCGAGCCTGCTTTGGGGACAGTACTGCGCGGCGGGCTCGGGGCTGAGCTTGTCCAGGCCCGCGAAAATCGCGTCGATGTCGATGGCCGGCTTTTCCTCCGCGCTATTCAGCGTCGGCTTGACGACCATGGTCGACACCTGCTCGGCGACCTTGTGGACCCCGTCGCTGAGACCGAGGCCGCGCAGAATTTCCAAGCTGCGGAAGCTCAGATTGCGGGCCTTCGGATAGATGAACACCTCGCGTCGCTTCTCGACCAGCAGTGAACGAACACCGTGCTTGGCCAGCAATGCCGACGTCGCCAGCCCGGCGGCGCCGGCGCCGACGATGAGCACGGGTACCTGGATGCCGTTGGCAGTGTCACCGTTCGTAAATAACGCCATAGTTTCCACCAGCTTTCGTGGGGTCGACAGCACCATATTACTCATACTGGAAGTAACTATCAAACAATAGTTACTTCCAGTAATTGCCAACCGCCAGCCCTCGCCAACCCCCTTGTGACTGATGACTGATATGGTATTTTGGTCACGGGCATCCGGGAGAGCGGCGGTGATCGTGGAGCGTTCGAGCGTGGACCGGCAACAGCGGGCCGATCGGATCCTGGATAGCGCGCGTGACCTGCTGCTCCGCTGGGGCTATCGGCGGGTGACAATCGATGAATTGGCCGCTCACGCCGGTGTCGGCAAGGGCACCATCTACCTGCACTGGCGATCTCGGGAGGATGTCTTTCACGCCGTGAGCGCCAGAGAGGCGGCGGCGGCCATGGACGCCATTGTCGGTGCGCTGCGAAGTGATCCCGCCGAGGTCGCGCTGCACCGCTACCTGCGCCGGCTATTCGTCGAGGCGATGAACCGCCCCGTCTTGCGCGCGCTCTACACACGCGATGGCGACACGCTCGACAAGTTCCTGGCCGCGCCGAATCATCAGCGGCTGGAGGAAACCAAGCTGGGCGTCAACCGCGACTACCTGGGTGTTTTGGCCGCGGAGGGACTGCTGCGATCCGACTTGCTGCCGAATGATCTCGATTACACCTTGCCCGTCATCGTCTTCGGCTTCTTCGCAGCCGAGCCGTTTTTGCCGCCGGCAATCCAGTTGAGCCTGGAGCAGAAGGCCGACCAACTCGCGGACACCGTGCGCCGCGCGTTCGAGCCGGCCAGCGCGCCCGGCAAGGAGGCTCGTCAACGATCTATGAAACGCGCTGCGGCGAAAGCGATCCCAATTTTCGAACGGCTTACCCGGGACTACCACGCCGCGGCGTATGGAGGCGATCACAATGACTGAGCCGGCTTCTGACCCCGCCCGCCCGCGCGGGCAGTACGGGGTGGAC
>DASSGQ010000207.1:0-11160 GCA_035693385.1 Mycobacterium sp. | reverse complement strand
GGGTTCGCCCGCAACTGCTGCGATATATGCGGACCGCGCCGGACTTCTACTTCGACGAGATGTCGCAAATCAAGATGGATCGCTGGTCAAAGGGCAGGGTGGCGCTGGTCGGCGACGCCGCTTATTGCTGTTCGCCGTTGTCGGGCCAGGGGACCAGCGTCGCGCTGCTGGGGGCTTACATCCTGGCGGGTGAGCTCGCCGCAGCCGGCGACGACCACGAGCTGGGCTTCACCAACTACCACAAAGAGTTCCAGGACTACGTCAAGCGCAATCAATGGCTGGTGGTCGACAACATCCCTGGTGGTGCGCCGATTCCGCAGGAGGTGTTCGACCGCATCGTGAACTCGATCACCCCGAAGGACTACTGACCGGGCGAGTCGGCCGGGAAGGTTCGCGCGGCGTCAGGCGTTGAGTGTTCCGTGCATCTTTCCGTCCTTGATCTCGTCCCGGTGCGTAGCGACCAGAACACCCGCGACGCGCTGGCTGCCACCGTGCAGCTGGCGCAGACCGCCGACCGACTGGGGTTCACTCGCTACTGGGTCGCCGAACACCACAACATGCCGTCCGTCGGCGCCACCAGCCCGCCGGTCCTGATCGCCTATCTGGCGGCGCAGACCGTGCAGCTGCGATTGGGCTCGGGTGGTGTGATGCTGCCCAATCACGCGCCGTTGGCGGTCGCAGAGCAGTTCGCGCTGCTGGAAGCGGCCGCCCCGGGCCGGATCGACCTGGGCATCGGCCGGGCGCCCGGGTCAGACCCGGTGACGTCGTACGCGCTACGCGGCACCAACGACGACCGCGACATCGAGAATTTTCCCAACTATCTGGACGACGTAGCCGCGCTGATGAGCGCGCGTGGCGTGGTGGTTCCGCTGCGCTCGGGGGACTACCGGCTCAAGGCCACGCCGGCCGCCGTGGGCGAACCGCGCCTGTGGCTACTGGGCTCATCGATGTATTCCGCGAATCTGGCCGCCGCCAAGGGGTTGCCGTACGTGTTCGCCCATCACTTCTCCGGCAAGGGGACCGAGGAGGCGCTGGAGCTGTACCGCTCGCGGTTCGTCCCGAGTGACCTGACCCCCGAGCCCGTGACGTTCTTGACCGTCAACGCCGCGGTGGCCGAAACGAGCGACGAGGCGACGGCGCTGATGTTGCCCAACCTGCAGATGATGGCGCGGCTCCGCACCGGGCAGCCGCTCGGACCCGTCCCGCTGGTCGAGGAGGCGGCCGCGGCTCACGTCAGTCCGGACCAACAGCGCATCGTGGACAGTGGACTGCAGCGTGCCATCCTCGGCACGCCCTCGGAGGCCGCCGAGCAGTTGCGCGCGCTCGCCCAACGCTTCGACGTCGACGAGGTGATGGTGCACCCCGTTGCATCGGCCTACCGGGGCACCGACCCGGCCACCGCACCGGCGCGGGTCGCGACGCTCGAGCTACTCGCCAAAGAACTGTTCTGACCGATCGGTCGTGACGGCGGCCTGCTTGGGTTCGCTCGGTTTGCCGTTGGGCACGTGGGTCGCGATCCACCGCCGTAAATCGTCCGGCGGCAACGGCGGACTGTGCACGAAGCCCTGGGTGATGGTGCAGCCGTATCGCCGCAGTGCGCTCAACGTGACCTCGTCTTCGACACCCTCCGCGACCAGGTCGGCGCCGAGACTTTGAGCGAGCGCCACCGTGGATCGCACGATGGCGACCGAGCGCGGGTCTTGGGCCAGTCTCGCCACGAAAACCCTGTCGAGTTTCAGCTCGTCGACCGAGACATCCTGCAAGCGTGCCAGCGACGACCATCCGGTGCCGTAGTCGTCAAGCGATATACGGACGCCGAGGCGCTGCAGCGCGGCGATGGTGCTGCGGGACCGCACCGAGTCGACCAGGGCGCTTTCGGTGATCTCGACGATGAGGGTGTCGGCGGGTAAGCAGTGGGTACGCAGCAGCCGCTCGATCGTGCCGACCAGGTCGAGATCAAGCAGGTTCGTCGTCGAGAGGTTCACCGCGACCGTCAGCGGAATACCGTCGCCGTGCCAGGCCACGACCTGCTCGAGGGCGCGGTTGATCGTGCGATTGGCCACCTTGCGCATCAGCCCGGCGCGCTCGGCGGCGGGCAGGAACTCCTCCGGTAGCAACAACCCGCGGTTGGGGTGCTGCCAGCGCAGCAGCGCCTCGACGCTGTGGACGCTACCGTCGCTCGCGTTGATCTTGGGCTGGTAATGCACCGTGAGTTGGTCACCGTCGAACAGGGCGGCGCGTAGTTCCTCGACGACGTTGGGGTCGTTGTCGCGAGAGACCTCAAACGCCGGGTTGTACACCGTGATCTTCCTGATCGCGGATTTCGCGTGCGGGATCGTCGTCTCGGCGCGATTCAGCAGCTCCAGTGGGTGATCACAGTGGTCGGGCCACACCGCAATCCCGATGCGGGCATCGACCTGCACGGTGATCGGATCGAGCGCGAACGGCTCGTTGAATGCTTCGAGCAGCCACCCCGCTTGGGCGCGCGCGGCCATCAGGTCGGACCCTTCGGCCAGCAGGATGGCAAATTCGTCATCACCCGTGCGCGCCAGCAGGTCATCGCGGCGCACGCTGTTTGCGAGCCGGTTCGCGATGTGGCGCAACAGTTCATCGCCGAAGCGGTGTCCCACTGATTCGTTGATCTCGTGGAACTCGCAGAGATGCAGCAACAGCAGCGCCCGACGTGAGGACGTGCGAGTCACCGATGTCGGCGTGGTCGATACGCCTGACAGCGCGGTCAGGGCTGTCGCCAGCGAGCGCCGATTGGGCAGGCCGGTCAATTCGTCGGTCATGGCCCGCTTGTGGTTTTCGGCCAGCATGCTGACGTCGCGGAAAGTCACCGCGAATCGCGCCGCGATCGCCACCAGGCTCAATGCGGCGAGGGTCACCGCGAGTCGCGAGTTGTGGGCCAGGATGGCGACGCCAAGGGCGACGACCGTGCACGCCACCGGCTTGATGTAGGGGCCGAATCCGCGTCTCGGTATAGGCACCACCGACGACGAGGGTGCCCAGCTGGCCATCGCCAGCAGCAATGACGAAGCGGGCCAGCACGCATCCAGCGCACTGCCAACGCGGTATGAGCCGGCGGCGGTCTGGAAGAGATACGCCGTGTCGGCGACCGCAAACCCCATAAGTCCGGCAATGAGGAGGCCCCAACGGAACTCGTTGCGCCATCTGAAGATTGGCAGCATGCCCGCGGCGAGGGCCAGCAGGACCAGGTCGCCCCACGGATACAGCACGCCCACCAGCACGGTCGACGGTGCGCGGGCCGCCGCCGCGCGGATAGGCCCAGCTGTCAAGGCGGCGGCCAACGCGGCCATCGTGAAACCGCAAACCAGCGAATCGAGCCGGAGGGCGATGGGCACTCGCTTGCGGCGTGCTCGCATGAGCAGCAGCAGCCCGGCATAGACAAACGGATAGAAAGCCAGGTACGCCGGATCTGCCACCGACGGGGACTGACCGTCTGGCACCCACAGGGCGTAGACGACGTCGCCCACCGCCGAACATGTCATGCCGGCCGCGATCAGAATCCACGCCGACCGCTCGGACATGACGCGGTAAGCGCGGACGGCTATCAATGCCGCCGCCGAGAGATTCAACGCCGAATAAAGGAATTTGGTGAAGAACGCGCTGTGACCGGCGTCCATGCCGAAAACGCGGGACAAGGAGTAAGCCGTCACGCCGATTATCAACAGCGCCAGGGCAGTTCGGATTGACGTGGGAGGCCACCGAATGCCGGTGGGCGTGTCGTACAGCTGCTCTCGCGGTGGCGTCGCGATCTGGGCGATCGGCTTGCGCGCCGGCGGCGGCGCCGCCTCCTTGCCGGCGGTGGCCACGGCGCCCTGGTAGGCGGGGGCGATGATCGCGTCTAGGGCCGGGGACTCTTCCTCGTCGGCGTACTGCAGGAAGGTATACGGGAAGGGCTGATCCGGTACGAAGCCGCGGATACATTGGCCGCCTTCGCGTTTGGCGGCGTACATGGCCAAGTCGGCGTGCCGGAGGAGCTGGTCGACGGTGCAATCCGACTCAGGGGCGGCCACTGTGAAGCCGATGCTCGGACGGACCTCGATGGGCACACCGTCTATCACGATCACGGCGGTGAATGCCTCGAGAACTCGGTGCGCCATTGCTTGTGATTCTTCGAGGGAACCTTGCATGAAGACCGCGAATTCGTCACCACCAAGCCGCGCGACGGTGCCCGTGTCACTCACCGCGGCGGTGAGCCGCGCCGCGACCCGGACAAGCAGCTCGTCGCCGGCCGGATGACCCAGGGCGTCGTTGACCGACTTGAAATTGTCGAGGTCGAGGCACAACACCGCGATCGGTATCGCGTCGTGACCTCGATGCGTGACGACCTGTTCCAAACGGTTGACGAAGTATGCCCGATTGGCGAGACCGGTGAGACTGTCGCGAAACGCTTCCCGCGCGACTTCAGATAACAGGCTCTGATTTTCGAAGAGCACCACGAACTGCCGGACAAGCACTGCACCGACCAAGATTCCCTCGAGGGCCGGCATCGGTCCGTGGTGCATTTGGCCTACTGTGTAGCGCCACCCGACCGCGGCGGCCACCAGCAGCGGCAGGTAGGGCAACCAGAGTCGGGCACGGGAGGCGATCGCTTGCCGCGGTGGCGCGGTGGGTGGCTCGTTCACGCTGGACAGGGCCGCCAGTGCCATTAGTCCCAGTCCCGCCACGCGGCCGAGGTCGGCCAGTCCCCCGGTGTGATAGCTGCCGGTCCCGCTTTGGAACATCGTCGTGACGTGGGCAACGGCGATCGTGGTGATCCCGCCCGCCAACAGGCTCCGGCTGGGCGGGTCGCCGGGGCGAAACCGGGACAACAACAGGATCGCGGTCGTCATAAGGACGACATCGGCGGAAACCTGCGTGAGAGTCGCCGGCCAGGCAGAGCCACTCTCCCCACTCAGTTGTTTCGCGAGCAGGAATTCCCACGAGATGACGAACAGCGAAGTCGCCACGATGAGACCGTCCAACACCAGTCGCAGGGGACGGTGCAGAGTCAGATGGCTCAGCGCCGCCAATGACGCTAAGGCGCCGATCGGATACAGGAGGAACACGGCCTGAGCCGCAACGGGGTGGGTTGCGTGATCAAGCGCCGGGCGCACCCGATAGACCGCCGAGATGACCTCACCCCCTGCCCAGCCGAGCAGGGCCGTGACCAGCGCCAGCCATCCGACTCGGTAGCTCCCGACCGCGAAGCGAGCCGCATAGCCGGCACACGCCGCCGCGAACACAAGACACAGCACCGACACCACGTCGTTGACCCGACGAGTCGCGAAGGCACCCTCCCCGCCGAACGTCGACCGCGTCGCAACGAGGACCGCCGCGACGCCGTACACCACGAAGACGAGCCGACCGGCGCGTGCGGGCAGCCGCACCCGCCGCCACGGTTTTCCCGTCCAGCGTTTCATCGCAGCTCCAGCCGATCCCGCACTTGCGGTGAGCATATGGAAAGCATCACCGCGCTACAGGAGAATAGTCCTCCGGGCTGTCATCAGGCTCACTACCTGTGCTACCTGCTGCTCGACCACAACTAACGCGGCGTCAGCACGAAGATCGGGATGGGGAGATTGCTCGTCAGCTCAGTCTGACTGACTCGCGTCGATCCGGGCCAGGGCCTCCCGCAGGATGCGCGCGGTGGCTTCCCGGTCTGGGTCGCGGCGCAGCAGCATGCCCCTGGCCACCGATAGCTTGTCGCCGTTGCGCCGCGGCAGCACGTGCAGGTGAATGTGGAACATCGTCTGGAAGGCGGCGCGGCCGTCGTTGATCCCGATGTTCGTCGCGTCGGCCAATTCCGTCGCGCGGGCAGCCCTGGCGATCCGCTGGCCGATGACGACCATGTCGGCCAGCGTCTCCGGCGGCGTGTCGGTGAGATCTACGGTGTGTTGCTTCGGGAGCACGAGGGTGTGGCCGCGGGTGAACGGGCGGATGTCCAGGATGGCCAGGTAGCCGTCGTCTTCGTAGATCCGGGTGGCCGGGGCTCCCCCGGCGACGATCGCACAGAACACGCAGGACATGTCGCCCACGCTACTGGTTGACCCAATACGCCGTGCCTTGCTGGGCGACCGGGATACGCTGCCGCAGTGGACGCTCGCGACGTGGCCTTCGCCGGTGCGGCCGCGCAGGCACGGATGCTGGCTGACGGTGAACTGAGCGCACCCGAACTGCTGGAGATCTACCTGGAACGCATTGCGCGCCTGGACAGCCAGCTGCGCTGCTACCGCGTGGTGCTGTCCGACACCGCACGGTACGAGGCCGCCGTGGCGCAGGACCGCATTGACGCCGGCGAGCGGCTGCCGCTGCTCGGCGTGCCGATCGCGATCAAAGACGATGTCGACATCGCCGGCGAAGTGACGACATACGGCAGCGGCGGCCACCGCCCGGCGGTGACGTCCGACGCGGAGGTGGTTCATCGGCTGCGCGCCGCCGGCGCGGTCCTGATCGGCAAAACCAACGTGCCCGAGCTGATGATGTTTCCCTACACCGAGTCGCTGACGTTCGGGGCCACGCGCAACCCGTGGAACCCGAAACGCACGCCGGGCGGCAGCAGCGGCGGTAGTGCCGCCGCGGTGGCCGCCGGGCTGGCCCCCCTGGCGCTGGGATCCGACGGTGGCGGTTCGATTCGCATCCCCGCGATCTGGTGCGGTCTGTTCGGCCTGAAACCGCAACGCGATCGAGTGTCGTTGGAGCCGCACGACAATGCCTGGTACGGACTCAGCGTCAATGGGCCGATAGCCCGGTCCGTGCTGGATGCGGCGCTGTTCTTGGATGCGACGACGAAGGTGCCCGGTCCCGAAGGCGAGTTTGCGGCCGCGGCGGCGCGCCATCCCGGCCAGTTGCGAATTGCCTTGAGCACCAAGATCCCAACGCCGCTGCCCGTCCGGGTCGGCAAGGAGCAGCTGGCGGCAGTTGACCAGGCCGGCGCCCTACTTCGCGATTTGGGCCATGAGGTCATCATCCGCGATCCGGAGTATCCGGTTTCGGCGATCTTCGCGAACTACCTGCCCCGTTATCTGCGCGGTATCTGCGACGACGCCGACGCGCAGGCTCATCCGGATCGTCTTGAAGCGCGCACCCGCAACTTGGCACGCCTCGGTGCATTCTTCTCCGACCGGCGCATGGACGCGGTCCAGGCCGCCGAATCCTCGCTCACCACCCGGATTCAGTCGATCTTCGACGACGTCGACGTCGTCGTCACACCGGGGAATGCCACGGGCCCGTCCCGCATCGGCGCCTACCAACGCCGGGGTGCGGTGTCGACGCTGCTGCTGGTGGCGCAGCGGGTTCCCTACCAACAAATCTGGAATGTGACGGGGCAGCCCGTCGCCGCCGTGCCATGGGATTTCGACGGTGACGGCTTGCCGATCGCCGTGCAACTCGTCGGGCGGCCGTACGACGAAGCGACGCTGTTGTCGTTGTCCGCGCAGATCGAAGCCGCAAGGCCGTGGGCCCATCGGCGACCACCGGTGTCGTGAGTCAGAAATTCGGTGCGGCTCGGCGGCCGTAGCGGCGTCCAGCTGGCGAACGGCTCGCCAAAGCCGTTGACCACCAAAGTTTTCGGGTCGACCGTCCGTCGGCGCTGCCGACGCGGCGGGAGCTGTGCTGCACATCCCGGCGGGCCGGGTCGTCGACCGGCGGGAATCCCGGCCGAAGTGGTGCGCTCATCGGGTCACATCATGGCTGGCCGCGTTGTACGTTGAAATCGTGCAGGACCACGGTCACGACAGGATCGACCCGTGCGCCGCCCAGTGCACAGATGACCTGCTCAACGGGCTCGAGGGCACCGCCCGCAGCCAGCGGGCCGAACTCGTGCAGTGGCTGCTCGACCAAGGCATCACCGCCGACGAAATCCGCGCGAACAACCCGCCACTGTTGCTGGCCAGCCGTCACCTCATCGGCGACGACGGCACGTATGTGTCTACCCGGGAGATCAGCGAGACCTACGGCATCGACCTGATGCTGCTGCAGCGAATACAGCGCGCCATCGGTCTGGCCAGAGTGGACGACCCCGATGCGGCGGTTCACATGCGCGCTGACGGTGAAGCCGCCGCCTTCGCCCAGCGGTTCGTTGAGTTGGGCCTGAGTCCGGATCAATTGGTGCTGGTGGTCCGGGTGCTCGCCGAAGGTCTATCACGCGCTGCCGAGGTCATGCGTTACGCCGCACTGGCGGCGATCATCCGCCCGGGCGCCACCGAGTTGGAGACCGCCAAGGCGTCCAAGGAGTTGGTGAGCCAGATCGCGCCCATCATGGGCCCGATGATCCAGCAGATGATGTTCATGCAACTGCGGCACATGATGGAGACCGAGTCGGTCAATGCCGGTGAGCGGGCCGCGGGGAAACCGCTTCCGGGAGCGCGCCAAATTACCGTCGGCTTCGCCGACCTCGTCGGCTTCACCCGGTTGGGCGAAGTGGTATCGGCGGAAGAGCTGGGGCACCTGGCCAACCGGCTGGCCGACCTCGCCCGTGACGTGACCACCCCGCCCGTGCGGTTCATCAAGACGATCGGCGACGCGGTGATGTTGGTCTGCACCGATCCGGTGCCACTGCTGGATGTCCTGCTGAAGCTCGTCGATGCCGTCGACACCGATAACGCGTTCCCGCGGTTGCGCGCGGGAGTGGCCTCCGGCATGGCGGTGAGCCGGGCCGGCGACTGGTTCGGAAGTCCGGTCAACATGGCCAGCCGCGTGACCGGTGTGGCGCGCCCGGGTGCAGTGCTGGTCGCGGATTCGGTCTGGGAAGCCATCGGCGCCACCGGCAGATTCGATGGGTCCTTCGCCGGTCCACGCCGCCTCAAGGGCATCAAAAACGACGTCAAACTTTTTCGGATCCGCAGAGGGGACGGCGCGGGCACCGGCTGCTGAACCGGCTGATCGCGACTGGGAAGAAGCATGGGCAGGCCCGGGCGACTCTCGGGGGCGTTTGACGATGCGTCATACGCGGCCGGCCTGCTACCCCGTCTTCCGGCGCTTCGAATTGGTCGCTTCCGGGCCTGCTTCGCTATCAAAAATACAACTCCGAACAGCCCATATCAACGGGTTTTCAGTGCCGGGGCTCTGAAGCGGTCGGGAGCGACGCGCCGGCTACATGCGTTTCGCGTTCGCTGCCAGTGAACGCAATTCCATTACACGTGTAAGCATGTAATCATGTAATCATGAAACCTCATCACACACACGGACGGCGCTACGGCCGCCCCGGCGGCTGGCAACAAGCGCAGCAGCCCGACGCGAGCGGCGCGGCCGAATGGTTCGCCGGACGCCTCCCCGAAGCCTGGTTCGACGGCGATCCCACGGTCGTCGTGGACCGCGAAGAGATCACCGTCATCGGAAAGCTGGCCGAACCCGAGGGTTCCGGCAACGAGGAGAGCGGGGCCCGCGCCGAGGGCCGCGTCTCACGGTTCCGCGAAGAAACCCGTTCGGAGCGGATGCGCATCGCCGATGAAGCGCAGGAGCGCTACGCGCGCAAGGTTTCTTGGGCCGTGGAGGTCGGTGGCGAGCGAATCCTGTTCACTCACATCGCCGTACCGGTGATGACCCGCTTGAAGCAACCCGAACGCCAGGTGCTCGACACGTTGGTCGACGCCGGCGTTGCCCGGTCCCGCGCCGATGCGCTCGCCTGGTCGGTCAAGCTGGTCGGTGAGCACTCCGAGGAGTGGTTGGCGAAGTTGCGCACCGCGATGTCGGCGGTCGACGATTTGCGCGCCGAGGGCCCGGATTTGCGCGCAGAGGGCCCGGATATTCAGGTGTAAGCCAATGCCGCAGTGCCCCTGGGGCATTGGCGAGCACTGGCTCGGGTAGCAGTCGCGCTACGCGTTCCTGATCTTGTCGACGATTTTGTCGGTGATTTGTCCGCCCTCGTCGGTGATGTGGTACCCGCACGCGTTGACGTCAACGATCACGTTGTTCGCCACGCCCATCGCGCGCTGGCACTCCCAGCCGTCGGCGGCCTCCTGGGTGTCCAGCACCGCGATCTTCGGTGGACTGCCGTTGATTTGCGCGAACGTCCACCTATATGTCTTGCCCTTGTTCGTCACGGTGACCGTTCTGCCCGCGCAGGTCTTCCACTTGTCGGCGGAAGTCTGCAGAAACGCCTTGGCCTTGTCGGCGGACGGAAACGCGACGACGGCCTGGTTGACCCAGTGGTCGTAGTTGTCCCCCGGCTCGGAGGACACCAGTCCGCTCACGCCGGTGTAGCCCGTGCCCGCGTACACCGGATCCTGGCTGGTATACAGCGCGCCCTGGCAGGCCGGCGCCGACAGCGTCACCGACGAGCTGTCCATCGATGTGATGGGCTTGCCCGGCTCCATCGTCGACGAGCCCATCACGGAGTCGATATCCGACGGGCTCAGCAGCAAGGCGCTGAGACGATCGGTCGGTACCGGGTCGACCGGCGGCGCCGGTTTAGGCCGGGTGACACTCCAGATGCCCACACCGCCGACGATGAGAACCAGCACAACTGCGACAGCGGCGATGATCGGCCAGGGGTTGCGTTGGGGTTTGGCCGGGGTTTGGTTCCAGGGCGACGGACTGGCGGCGAATTGGTGTGGTGGGCTGACAGGCGGGCCGGCCCAGTTGGCGTTGTGGGGCTGGTAGTAGTGGCCGGCGGGTTGGCTGGGGGCGGGTATTGGGCCGCTGTCCGGGGTCCAGGCCTGGGGGACCTGGGGGTAGGGCGTGGGCGTGGGTGGCGCCGGTGGTGGGGTGCTGACCGGAGGTTGCGGCTGCGCGGACGCTACGGCGGTGGGGTCGGTGCTGGTCGGCAAGGTGGCTTCTTGGCTGCGGCGCAGAATGTTGGCGGCGTGGTCTTGGTCTGGGTCGGACAGGGCTTCGTGGGCGGCCAGGGCCAGGTCGCCGGCGCTGGCGTAGCGGTCCTGGGGTTTTTTGGCCATCCCGCGTGCGATGACGGCGTCGAAGGCTTTGGGGATGCCGGCGCGCAGGGTGCTGGGTTGGGGGATGGGGTCCATCAGGTGCGCGGTGACCAGAGTGCCGGCGCTGTCGGCGCGATAGGGCGGGGATCCGGTGAGTGCCTCGTGTAGTACGCAGGCCAGTGCGTAGATGTCGGCGCGATAGGTGACCTCGTCGTTGGAAAACCGTTCGGGGGCCATGTATTTCCAGGTGCCCACGGCGGTGCCGAGTTGGGTGAGTTTT
>DASSGQ010000206.1:0-2062 GCA_035693385.1 Mycobacterium sp. | reverse complement strand
GCCGTCGTCGCCGCCGGCCTCACCGTGTTCGCCGCCGGGCTGGCGTGGGCGTCCACAGCGGACGCGGCCACGCCCTACGGTCAGATCGCCACGCAGATGCTGCTGCTCGGCGGCGGCCTCGGCCTGACCACGGCGCCCGCCACCGAGGCGATCATGGGATCCCTCTCCGTCGACAAGGCGGGAGTCGGCTCGGCCGTCAACGACACGACGCGTGAACTCGGAGGCACCCTCGGAGTCGCCATCGCCGGCAGCATCTTTGCATCGGTCTACTCGGGACATCTGGGCTCGGCCGCGTTGACGGGGCTACCCGCCGAGTCGATGCGGCACTCAATGGCAGTGGCGCACAAAGTGATCGAGCAGCTTCCCGCGCAACGAGCCGGCGACGTCCGCGCAGCCGTCGATCACGCATTCCTGGACGGCCTCCAAGTAAGCGCGCTGGTATGTGCGGGCATCGCGCTGGGGGCAGCGATCGTCGTCGGCTGGCTGCTGCCGGCCTGGGAGCCGGCACGTCAATTGGAAAGGGAAATCCGATGAACAATCGCGTATTGATAACCGGTGCCACGGGCAGGATCGGGGGTGCGGTCGCCACCCAGCTGCTGGAGAAGGGCGTCACAACCCGGGCCATGGTGCATCGTGATGACGCCCGCAGCGCCCGGTTGCGGGACTTGGGCGCCGAAATCGTCGTCGCCGATATGTTTGACATCCAACAGGTTACGGCCGCGATGGACGGTGTGAACCGGCTTTACTTCAACCCGCCATACCATCCCCATGCGCTCGACAGCGCGGTCGCGTTCGCCGTGGCCGCGCGACGCAACGGCGTGGAAGCGGTGGTGGCGCTTGGGCAGTGGCTGGCCAGCCCGGAGCATCCGTCGCTGATGACCCGGCAGGCCTGGTTGACCGACAAGTTGTTCGAGCTGCTGCCGGACACCGCGCACGTGGCGGTTGACCCCGGCTACTTCGCCGACAACTACCTGCAGGTGTTACCGATGGCGGCCCAGCTGGGAGTGCTGCCGACGCCGACCGGGGCGGGCCGAAACGCGCCACCCTCCAACGAAGACATCGCCCGGGTGGCGGTGGGTGCGCTCCTTGACCCGCACCGTCATGACGGTCGCGCCTACCGTCCGACAGGGCCGAAGATGTTGTCCGGAGCCGAGATCGCCGACGCGGTCGGCGAAGCGTTGGGCCGGCGGGTGCGCCACATCGACATTCCCCAGTGGATGTTCATGCGTGCCGTGCGCGTCAACGCCAAACGACTCGGCACCGACGTGTTCTTCGAGTCCAGCCTGCGCCACTACCTGCCCGAGTACCCACTGGGAACCTTTGAGGTGGGCGGCCCGACTACGCATGTGCGTGACGTCGCCGGTGTCGAGCCCGAAGACTTCCTGACGATCGCACGCCGCTACGTCACCGGACCGGAATCCCGGCGCACCCCAGGCAATCTCGTCCGCAGCATCTGGGATTTCATGTTGACCGGACTGGTGCCCATGCACCGGCTGGACAAGTTTGACCGGCTCCAACAGCACCCACAGCCCGCACACCCCCGGCTTTCGGGTGAATCCGCGGTGTGGCGAAATGAGCACACCGTCGCGGCCGGAGCAGAAAGGATGGAAGCGCGATGAATACGGCGCCGTCTGCCGCACCGATCGGCAGCACGTATGTCCTGGGCCATGCCGACGTGGAGGTGCAACGCCTGCTCCTGCAGGGACGGCTGTACAACGACTACACCGAACATGCGCTGCGGCTTGCCGGACTGCGGCCGGGCATGCGCGTGCTCGACATCGGCTGTGGGCCCGGTGACGTCTCGTTGATCGCCGCCCGGCTGGTCGGTCCAACCGGAACCGTTCTGGGTGTGGACGCCGCGCCCGAGATGATCGAGCTCGCCCGCGGCCGCGCCGCCGAACAAGGCTTGCCTACAGTGCATTTCACGCAGGCCGCGATCGACACGATCGCCTTGGACGAACCGGTCGACGCGGTGATCGGGCGGCTCATCCTGATGCATTTGCCCGACCCGGCCGCCACGGTGCGGCACTTAAGTTCCTTCGTGCGCCCCGGCGGTGTTGTC
>DASSGQ010000205.1:0-2627 GCA_035693385.1 Mycobacterium sp. | reverse complement strand
GGTGCGGTGGCGGCACACCCACGAATTCGAAGAGGTCGGCGACGACCGGACCCGGGTGATCGACCGGGTCGACACGCCGGTACCCGGGTCGTTGCTGCGGCCGATGTTCGCCTACCGCCACCGTCAGCTGGCCGACGATCTGGCCGCGCACCGGCTGGCCGCCGAGAGTGGTTTGCGCCCCGTCACGGTTGCGATCACGGGATCGTCGGGACTGGTCGGATCGGCGCTGACCGCGTTTCTGCGCACCGGCGGCCATCGCGTCATCCAGCTGGTGCGCCGGACCCCACACGGCGACGACGAGCGGCGGTGGAATCCCGATGACCCTGACCCCGACCTGCTCGCCGGGGTCGACGCGGTGATCCATCTGGCGGGTGCCTCGATCGCCGGCCGTTTCACCGAGAGCCACCGGGATGCGATCCGCGCCAGCAGAATTGGGCCGACCCGTCGGCTGGCCGAGCTGCTGGGCCGCGGCGGCCCCGGACCTGCCGCACTGATCTCGGCGTCGGCGATCGGGTACTACGGATATGACCGCGGCGACGAAATACTGTCCGAGGACAGCGATCGCGGCGACGGATTTCTGGCCGACGTCGTCGCCGAGTGGGAGGACGCGACCGCGCCCGCGGAGCGGGCCGGGGTGCGGGTGGTGCGGGTGCGCACCGGCATCGTGCAATCCCCTCGCGGTGGCACTCTGCAGCTGATGCGCCCGCTGTTCAGCGCCGGGCTGGGCGGCCGGCTCGGCGACGGCCGGCAGTGGCTGTCCTGGATCGGGATCGACGATCTGGTCGACGTCTATCACCGCGCGCTGTGGGACACCGCCTTGACCGGGCCGGTGAATGCCGTTGCCCCGCAACCGGTTCGTAACGCCGAGTACACGCGCACCCTGGCCAGCGTGCTGCGCCGGCCCGCGGTGTTGCCGGTGCCGTCGCTGGGGCCCCGGCTATTGCTGGGCGCGCAGGGCGCCCGCGAACTGGCGTGCGCCAGTCAACGAGTGGCGCCCCGGAAGCTCACCGAGTCCGGGCACCGGTTTCGCCAGCCCGACCTCGATCAGGCGCTGCGTCACCTGCTCGGGCGCGGCGGGTCTGGCTGATCGAAGCCGTCGTGCTATCAGGGCCTGGCTGCCGCAACATTTCGGTACCTGCGCACCGCCGTCGGCGGTAGGCTTTTGCCAGTTGAGTTCACAGCTTGGTGTCCTCGGGAGCGGTGTGTAGAACACGAGTCACTCCCTCGCATCACGGTCGACGGGCTGGTCACATGAATACTTTTGATTCCAAAGATTCACCGGACCGAATCCAACCTGACCGCTGCCGCCACGTGGTCGATTTCAACGGGGCGCGACTATATGTTTATGCGCGCAGCCTGGCTACCGTCCTGCGCGTCGACGGCGAGATCGATGCGTCGAACGCCAACAACGTCGCCAATGCGATCGGCCGCCTTGCCCGGCTGAAGACCCCGTTGATCCTCGATTTGAGTCATCTGGAGTTTCTGAGCGTCGACGGTTTTCGGGCACTGCTGGTGTTCTACCGCGCGCAGCAAGAGGCCCGGGTGCACTGCAGCGTGGTCGCCGGTGCCGCGGCGCGCCCGCTGCTTCGGATCGTCGGCGAGCACAGCTTGCCCACCGCCGGATCGGTTGCCGAAGCGCTTCAGCTCATCGAAGACATCGTGGGGGAACGCCGTCAATTCGTGTCGGACATCGTCCGGCATCGACAACCGCTGCGCGAAGCCGCGCAAGGTGCCCCGATCTCTCCCTGAGAGGGTAAAGCGCTCAACGACAGCAGCTTTCGTTTCCGCTGCCGCCCTCGCGACGGCCAGGTCCAGATCCGCACGGGCGCCCTCCGACCGGACATGACGGTGATTTTCCCGATCACTCCGGTAGGGTCACCCCTGACGCGCGGCCGATCGCCGTAGGTCTCGGATCGCCGCGCATATGCCGGTGGAGCTGATGAAGGATGCGGGTAGGTGACCAAGCGCCGCGCACATGACCCACCGCCCAACCGCGCCGAGCTGGAGAGGCGGTTGGCGTCCGACATGCGGGCGATCACCGCGCAATCCGATCGCATCGGCCGCCATTTTGCCCGCATGAACGACGTGAGTAGCAGCGACTTCCACGCGCTGCTGCACATCATGGTCGGCGAAACCGCGGGAACACCGTTGACGTTGGCCCAGCTGCGGCAGCGGATGGACTTCTCGCCGGCGGCGATCACCTATCTGGTGGACCGGATGATCGATGCCGGCCACATTCGCCGCGATCCCGACCCGCAGGACCGACGAAAGTGGTTGCTGCGCTACGAAGATGACGGCATGTCGCTGGCGCGGGACTTCTTCAGTCCCCTCGGTGTTCATCTCAACGCGGCCCTGGCGGACCTCAGCGAAGACGACCTGTCAGCCGCTCACCGGGTTTTCACGGCGATGATCGCCGCGTTGTCGACGTACGGGGATGAGCTCGTCAACCAGCCCCCCAAGCTCCGGCGAGTCAGCACGTCCCCGCGGCGCCCGCAACCCCCGCGGTAGAACCGGCCGCGGCGAGCGCTGCTCGATCAGGCCCACAGCGGCGTCACCGCCGGGCCACCGATTTCGGCGCTCCGGCATTAGTTAACTTGCTTAATGGTTAAATAACTGAAATGCTCGGT
>DASSGQ010000204.1:0-2667 GCA_035693385.1 Mycobacterium sp. | reverse complement strand
CGCTATCTCGGAGATCTGGGCGCGGACCGCGTCGAGCGCCGCGTCGATACCGGTCGGATCCTTCCCTGAGCCCTGCGCCAGATCCGCCTTGCCACCGCCGCGACCATCGACGGCGGCGGCGAGCAGTTTGACCAGGTCGTTGGCGCGAAACCCGAGATCTTGGGCGGCCGCATTGGCGGCGACCGCATACGGCACAGTGGTGCCCTCGTCGCCGGAGTTCACCGAGATCAGCGCCACCACCACGGGATCGCTGCCCAGCTTGCCGCGGATATCGCCCACCAGCGAGCGCAGGTCGCCGGCCGTCATCTCGCCGGGCACCCGCTGCACCACCACACGGACGTCACCGATCCGCTCCGCGCCGGCTGCCGCGTTGGCCGCGGCGACGCGGGCGCTCGCCAGCCGGGCGCGTTCGAGTTCCTTCTCGGCGGCCCGCAACCGCTCCACCAGGTTGGCCACCCGGGCGGGCACCTCGTCGGACGGCACCTTCAGCGACGACGCCAGCCCGGCCATCAGCGCCCGCTCCTTGGCGAGGTGGCGGAAGGAATCCAGCCCGACGTAGGCCTCGACCCGGCGGATGCCCGAGCCGATCGACGACTCGCCGAGGATCGTCACCGGGCCGATCTGGGCCGAGTTGTGCACGTGGGTTCCGCCGCACAGCTCCAAGGAGAACGGTCCGCCGATCTCCACGACCCGCACCTCGTCGGGATAGGCCTCGCCGAACAGCGCCATCGCGCCCATCGCCTTGGCCGTATCGAGCTTTTCGAGGAAGGTGTGCACCTCGAAGTCGGCCTGAACGGCCTGGTTGGTCACTTCTTCGATCTCGGTGCGCTGGTCTTCGGTCAGCGGCCCCTGCCAGTTGAAGTCGAAGCGCAGATAGCCCGGCCGGTTCAGCGATCCCGCCTGAACGGCGTTGGGCCCCAACACTTGCCGCAGCGCGGCGTGCACCATGTGGGTACCCGAGTGCCCTTGGGTGGCGCCCCGGCGCCAGCCCGCGTCCACGGCGGCGATGACGGTGTCGCCCTCGACGAATTCCCCCGACTCCACGTTGACCCGGTGCACCCACAGGGTTTTGGCGATCTTCTGGACGTCGGTGACCGCCGCGCGGGCGCTGCCGTTGGCGCCGGTTCCGCTGATGGTGCCCTCGTCGGCGATCTGGCCACCCGACTCGGCGTAGAGCGGGGTGCGGTCCAGCACAAGTTCGACGCGGTCGGAACCATCGGTCCCGTGCGCGACCACCGGAACCCGCTTGCCGTCGACGAAGATGCCCAGAATCCTTGACTCGGAAGTCAACTCGTCGAATCCGGTGAACTCGGTCGGGCCGGCGTCGACCAGCTCACGGTAGGCGCTCAAGTCGGCGTGCGCGTGCTTGCGCGCGGCGGCATCGTCCTTGGCGCGCTTGCGCTGTTCGGCCATCAGCTCGCGGAAGCCGGATTCATCGACCTGCAGGCCGGCCTCGGCGGCCATCTCCAGGGTGAGCTCGATCGGGAAGCCGTAGGTGTCGTGCAGGGTGAACGCGTCCGAACCGGACACCACGGTGGCGCCGTCCGCCTTGGTGGCGCCGGCGACCTCCTCGAACAGCTTCGAACCCGATGCGAGCGTGCGATTGAACGCGGTCTCCTCGGCGACGGCGATGCGCCTGATCCGGTCGAAATCGGTGACGAGCTCGGGATACGACGGGCCCATCGCGTCGCGCACGGTCGCCATCAGGTCGCCGACGATCGGGTCCTCGATGCCCAGCAGCTTGGCCGAGCGGATCACCCGGCGCAGCAGCCGGCGCAGCACGTAGCCGCGTCCGTCGTTGCCCGGGCTGACGCCGTCGCCGATCAGGATGGCCGCGGTGCGGCTGTGGTCGGCGATGATGCGGTAGCGCACGTCGTCGGCGTGGTTGCCGGCGTCGTAGGGACGGGGTGCGCGCGCGGCGACCACATCGATGATCGGCCGCAGCAGGTCGGTCTCGTAGACGTTGTGCACGCCCTGCAGCACCAGCGCGATGCGCTCGACCCCCATGCCGGTGTCGATGTTCTTGCGCGGCAGCGGCCCGAGGATCTCGTAGTCCTCCTTGTTGGTTCCCTCGCCGCGCTCGTTCTGCATGAACACGAGGTTCCAGACCTCGAGGTAGCGGTCCTCGTTGACGACGGGGCCGCCCTCCGGGCCGTACTCGGGTCCCCGGTCGTAGTAGATCTCCGACGACGGCCCGCACGGACCGGGGATGCCCATCGACCAGTAGTTGTCGGCCATGCCGCGGCGCTGGATCCGCTCGGGCGGCAGCCCGGCGATCTCCTGCCACAGCCCCGCGGCCTCGTCGTCGTCCAGATACACCGTGGCCCAGAGCTTTTCCGGGTCCAGCCCGTATCCACCTTCGGTGATGTTATTCGTCAACAGATCCCAGGCCAGCGCGATGGCCCCCCGCTTGAAATAGTCGCCGAACGAAAAATTGCCGGCCATCTGGAAGAAGGTGTTGTGCCGGGTGGTGATGCCGACCTCGTCGATGTCGGGGGTGCGGATGCACTTCTGGATGCTGGTGGCCGTGGCGTACGGCGGCGTGCGCTGACCCAGGAAGAACGGCACGAACTGGACCATGCCGGCGTTGACGAACAGCAGATTCGGGTCGTCGAGGATCACCGATGCGCTCGGCACCTCGGTGTGACCCGCCTTCACGAAGTGATC
>DASSGQ010000203.1:0-10698 GCA_035693385.1 Mycobacterium sp. | reverse complement strand
CCGCCCTTCGGGGCCCACAACGCCGACATCGACCGGGTGGCCGCCGATCAGGGGTACACCTCGATCACCATGTGGAGCGGGGACGTCGGTGACTCGGCACCCGAGAACGAAAGCAGCCTCGTGACCCGTGCGTCCAAGTCGTTTCAGCCGGGCCAGATCGTGCTCATGCACGCCAACCTGCCCACCATCACGCACTGCTACGGACAACTGCTCGACCTCATCCACAGCCGCAACCTGCAGACCGCCACCCTGCGAGAGGTTTTTTGACGAAGCGGGGCCTCGGCGCACTGTAAGTCGTTGGTGTTGGCCAGAATTCGAGGGGCGCTGCGCTGCCGGCCGGATTCGATCCACCCGGCGGCCTTGCTCGCAGCGGGAATACTGCTATTGAGCGTCTGAATACGGGCTTGAAACATCGAAGGGGCCGATTATGGAATCCATCTCGTTGACCAGCCTCGCCTCCGACCAGCTGGCCGAGGCGGAACGTTCGCACAGCGGACGGGCCGCACACACCATCCACGGGGGTCACACCCACGAGCTTCGGCAGACCGTGCTGGCGTTGCTCGCCGGCCGTGACCTCTCCGAACACGACAGCCCCGGTGAGGCCACGCTGCAGGTGCTGCAGGGTCACGTGCGCCTGACCGCCGGCGCCGACGTCTGGGACGGCAAGACCGGTGACTACCTCGCGATCCCGGCGGAACGGCATGCCCTGCACGCGGTCGAGGATTCAGTGATCATGCTGACCGTGCTGAAAAGCCTCCCCTCGGGTCAGTAGCCGGAATCTCCCACTCCCTGACCGGCTGGGGGTCGTCGCGGCGCCGGGTCGTCACACCCCGCGCAGGTAGCGCTTGGCGATGACGCGTTGGGCCACCGACACCAGCGGGCCGCCGGCCTTGCTCCACCAGGTCGCGGGCCGGGAGAACGCCGACACCTCGGCGAAGACCGCGGAGGTGGCCGGGTCGCGGCGCACGACGAAGCGTTCCTCGCCGGACTCCGGATGGCCCGGCAGGGTGCCATACGCGAATCCGCGGATGTCGGGTTCGTCGATGACGTACACCACGCGGCACGGCGCCGGCAGGAAACCCATGCGCACCACCACCACCGTGGAGACTTGGACGACCTCGGAGCTGGCCTGCACCCGCAGGCCGGCTCCGCGCTGCATGCCCCAGCGCATCACGGCGTCGGCGGCTTGCTCGAAACGCTGCCGGCCCGTGCCGATTTGATCCTCCACGCGCAGGTGGTCGTACCCGGCGGGCAGCTCCCCCGACGCGGTTGCCCCGATCTCCGGATAGGTCAGCGGAAGCTCCTCGAACGCTGCCAGGTCCACCTAATCAGCTTGCCACGTCAACACACCCGGCGGCGTACGGTCGGTGACGTGACCGCGCACAACTCGCATGGTGCTGCCCAGGCATCGGGGACATTCACCCTCGGCGGCGACTTGACCGTCAACCGGCTCGGTTTCGGCGCCATGCGCCTGACCGGCAAGGGCGTGTGGGGTCCTCCCGCCGACCGCGACGAATGCGTTCGGGTGTTGCGGCGGGCCGTCGAACTCGGCGTCAACTTCATCGACACCGCAGACTCCTACGGCCCCTACGTCTCCGAGGACATCATTCGCGAGGCGCTGCACCCCTATGACGGATTGGTGATCGCGACCAAGGCGGGGCTGCTGCGCACGGGCCCGGACGTCTGGATCCCGCTGGGTAACCCGAGCTACCTGCGCCAGGAATGCGAGATGAGCCTGCGCCGCCTCGGCGTCGAGACCATCGACCTGTTCCAGCTGCACCGCATCGACCGCGACTTCCCGCTGGCCGACCAGGTGGGCGAGCTGGTCGCGCTGAAGAACGAGGGCAAGATCCGCCACATCGGCCTGTCCGAGATCGACGTCGATCAGCTCAGTGCGGCCGAAGAGATCACGCAGATCGTCTCGGTGCAGAACATGTACAACCTGGCGTCTCGGGGGGCCGAACCGCTGTTGGACGCCGCGACCAGCCGGGGCATCGGGTTCATTCCGTGGTTCCCGCTGGCCGCCGGGCCGCTGGCCGCCGCGGACGGCCCGTTGCAGCGCATCGCCTCCGAACACGACGCCACACCGTCGCAGCTGGCGCTGGCGTGGTTGCTGAAACGCTCGCCGGTGATGTTGCCGATCCCCGGCACGTCCCGAGTCGCGCACCTGGAAGAGAACGTCGCCGCCGCTGAGATCACGCTGACCGACGACGAGTTCGACACCCTGGCGGAAGCCGGTGCTCAACGGACGGTCTAACCGCCGCGAACGGCCACTCTCACCAAGCGATCCCGTCTGTGGCTGTGCCACACGGGGTGCGGGGCAATACGGTGGTCTGGTGGGAGAACTTCAGGAACACCCGGGGGGCGGCTTCAACCCACCCGAACCGACGACCAAGGGCGGGCCGGATTACGGCAGGTTCATCGACGCCGTGCGCACGCTGCAGGACCATGCGCGTTCAGTCGACGCGCCCGACGAGGTGATCACCGAGGCCGCGGAGCTGCTGGAGAAGGTGTCGCTGTTTCTCAGCCCGTTCAACGCCGACGAGTGGGAGTCGCCGTCTGGGCGCCGGATGGATCTGCCCATGCGGGGCAACATCCTCACGGTTCCCATGTCGGCGCGCAGGGGTCCGGACGGCCGGATTCGCGGCTGGGCCCGATTCGCCCGTTTTCATCTGGGGCGTAACGGCGCCGTGCACGGCGGAGCCCTGGGCATGCTCTTCGACACCGTGCTCGGGTTGACGTCGTCGATATTCACCGGGGGTCCCTATCAGCGCACCGCTTACCTCAAGGTCGATTACCGCCAGATCGTGCCGATCGAGAAGGAATTGCAGTTCGATGCGGGGGTAGACCGGGTCGAGGGGCGCAAGATCTTCGTGTCGGGGCGACTGCACGACGGCGACACACTGCTGACCGAGGCCGACGCGTTGTTTGTGTGGCTCAAGTCGGACCAGCTGTGAAGGCGGTCGGGTAAGGTTTCGCGCCGCTAATGGCTTGGGCCCGGCAAGGACGACCCCGATAGCATTGGCATCGGTTAATCAGCGTATTCAGTCAAACTGACATTGGAGACCCAACCCGATGAGCGTCGCCGCACAGCCCGCCCCAGCAGCCCCGATCCGGGTTCCTGCCGGGACTACCGCGGCAGCCGCCGTCGGGGAGGCGGGGTTGCCGAGGCGGGGCACGCCCGACGCGATCGTGGTGGTGCGCGACGCCGACGGCAAGCTGCGCGACCTCAGTTGGGTGCCCGACGCCGACGCCGACGTCGTCCCGGTGGCGGCGAACACCGACGAGGGTCGCAGCGTCATCAGGCATTCGGCGGCGCACGTGTTGGCGCAGGCCGTCCAGGACCTCTTCCCGCAGGCCAAACTGGGCATCGGGCCGCCCATCACCGACGGCTTCTACTACGACTTCGACGTCGCCGAGCCGTTCACGCCGGAGGACCTGGCGGCGCTGGAAAAGCGGATGCGCCAGATCGTCAAGGACGGACAGCTGTTCGACCGGCGCGTCTACGAGTCCAAGGACCAGGCCCGCCGCGAGCTGGCCGACGAGCCTTACAAGCTCGAACTCGTCGACGACAAGTCCGGCGACCCCGACGTGATGGAGGTCGGTGGCGACGAGCTCACCGCGTACGACAACCTCAATCCCCGCACCCGCGAACGGGTCTGGGGCGACCTGTGCCGGGGACCGCACATCCCGACCACCAAGCACATCCCGGCGTTCACGCTGACCAGAAGCTCCGCCGCCTATTGGCGGGGCGATCAGAAAAACGCCAGCCTGCAGCGCATCTACGGGACCGCGTGGGAGTCACCGCAGGCGCTCGATCATCACCTGGAGATGCTCGCGGAAGCCCAGCGCCGCGACCACCGCAAGCTCGGCGTCGAGCTGGACCTGTTCAGCTTCCCCGACGAAATCGGTTCCGGTCTGGCGGTTTTCCATCCCCGCGGCGGCGTCGTGCGCAGCGAGCTGGAGGACTACTCGCGGCGCAAGCACGCCCAGGCGGGCTACGAGTTCGTCAACACCCCGCACATCACCAAGGAGCAGCTGTACATCACGTCGGGCCACCTGCAGTGGTACGCCGACGGCATGTTCCCGCCCATGCATCTCGACGCGGAGTACAACGAGGACGGCACGGTGCGCAAGCCCGGGCAGGATTACTACCTCAAGCCGATGAACTGCCCGATGCACCATCTGATCTACCGGTCCAGGGGGCGCTCGTACCGCGAACTTCCGTTGCGCCTATTCGAGTTCGGCACCGTCTACCGCTACGAGAAATCCGGTGTGGTGCACGGGCTGACGCGAGTGCGCGGCATGACGCAGGACGATGCCCACATCTACTGCACGTCGGAGCAGATGCGCGACGAGCTTGCCTCGTTGCTGCGCTTCGTGCTGGACCTGCTGGCCGACTACGGCCTGGACGACTTTTATCTGGAGTTGTCCACCAAGGACCCGGACAAGTATGTGGGCTCCGATGAGGTGTGGGACGAGGCGACCGAGGTGCTGCGTGAGGTCGCCGAAGCCTCCGGTCTACAGCTGGTGCCCGACCCGGGCGGCGCGGCGTTCTACGGCCCGAAGATCTCGGTCCAGGTCAAGGACGCGTTGGGCCGCAGTTGGCAGATGTCGACCATCCAGCTGGACTTCAACATGCCCGAGCGGTTCGACCTGGAGTACACCGCCTCTGATGGGACGCGCCGGCGACCCGTCCTCATTCACCGGGCGCTGTTCGGGTCGATCGAGCGGTTCTTCGGCATCCTCACCGAGCACTACGCAGGGGCGTTCCCGGCGTGGCTGGCGCCCGTTCAGGTGGTCGGCATCCCGGTCGCCGACGAGCACGTGGCCTACCTGAAAGATGTTGCCGCGCAGCTGAAGTCGCACGGAGTGCGGGTCGAGGTGGACGCCAGCGACGATCGGATGGCCAAGAAGATCGTGCATCACACCAGCCAGAAGGTGCCGTTCATGCTGCTGGCCGGTGACCGCGACGTGGAGGCCGGGGCGGTGAGCTTCCGCTTCGGTGACCGCACGCAGATCAACGGCGTGGCCCGCGACAGCGCGGTCGACACCATCGTCAAGTGGATTGCCGATCGCGAAAACGCCGCTCCCACAGCCGGACTGGTGAAAGTGGCAAGTGGTGAGTGACCGTGAGTGATCGCGATCGGGCCGAGGAGCGGGCCGGCCGCGGTGAGGACACCATTCGCGACACGGGCGTCGGCGAGCAAGATCACCTGCAGCGACTGTGGACGCCGTACCGGATGACGTACCTGGCCGAAGCGCCGGTGAAGCGTGACAACAACTCCTCGGGCAAACCCGAGCACCCGTTCACCTACATTCCGCACCTGTCCGACGAAGACGGCCTGGTGGTCGCCCGCGGCGAACTCGTCTACGCCGTGCTCAACCTCTACCCCTACAACCCCGGGCACCTGATGGTGGTGCCCTACCGGCGGGTTTCCGAGCTCGAGGACCTGACCGATGCGGAGAGCGCGGAGTTGATGGCCTTCACCCAGAAGGCAATTCGCGTCATCAAGAACGTGTCGCGACCGCACGGCTTCAACGTCGGGATGAACCTGGGAACGTCGGCGGGCGGATCATTGGCCGAGCATTTGCACGTCCACGTCGTGCCGCGCTGGGGTGGCGACGCGAACTTCATCACCATCATCGGCGGGTCGAAAGTGATCCCGCAGTTGCTGCGCGAAACTCGTCAGCTGCTGGCCACCGAGTGGGCGAAGAGCTCATGAGCAAAGTGCCGTTCCTGTCCCGGGCGGCGTTCGCGCGGCTCACCACTCCGACCGCCAGGGCATGTCTCCGGGTGGGCTTGACCCCGGATGCCGTCACCATTTTCGGCACCATCGTTGCCGTGGCGGGCGCCCTGACGCTGTTCCCGATGGGCAAGCTGTTCGCCGGCGCACTGGTGGTCGCGTTCTTCGTGCTCTTCGACATGCTGGACGGCGCGATGGCCCGGGAACGGGGCGGCGGCACCCGCTTCGGCGCGGTGCTGGACGCCACCTGCGACCGCGTCAGCGACGGGGCGGTGTTCTGCGGGCTGCTGTGGTGGGTCGCGTTCGGCCTGCGGGACCGGCCGCTGGTGGTCGCGACCCTGATCTGCCTGGTGACCTCGCAGGTGATTTCCTACATCAAAGCCCGGGCCGAGGCGAGCGGGCTGCGCGGCGACGGCGGCATCATCGAACGGCCGGAACGGCTGATCATCGTGCTGATCGGTGCCTGGCTGTCGGATCTTCCGGTGTACCCGTTGCCGTGGGCACTGCCGGTGGCGATGTGGCTGTTGGCGGCGGCCAGCCTGGTCACCTGCGCACAGCGGCTGCACACGGTGCGGACTTCGCCCGGGGCCGGCGATCCCATGGTTCCGTTGCCGCCGGCCGGTGACCGCGCCAAGCCCGGTCCGGAACACCGGGGAACGGGCGAGCCGTGATCCCCACACGCCCGGGCCTGCACACGATTGGGCTGCCACGCCACCCGATGAGCCGCCTGGTGACCCGGAACGCGGTCGACTGGGCGTACGCGACCGGCTGGATGGCGGTGCGTGTGATGCCGGAATCCGCTGCGCGCACCGCATTCGACAGCGGGGCCCGCTACGCGGCCCGCCGCGGCGGCCCGGACCAGTTGCGTAAGAACCTGGCCCGCGTCATCGGTGTGGCGCCGGCCGACGTGCCGGACGCGTTGATGCGAGCCTCGCTGGCCTCCTACGGGCGCTATTGGCGGGAGGCCTTCCGGCTGCCGACGATGAACCTCCCCGCGCTGGCCCGCCGGCTCCACGATTGCGTCCTCGGGCAAGACCATCTGGATGCGGCGCTGGCCGCGGGGCGCGGGGCGGTGGTGGCCTTGCCGCACAGCGGCAACTGGGATATGGCCGGGGTGTGGCTGGCGCACACCCACGGCACCTTCACCACCGTCGCGGAACGCCTCAAACCCGAGTCGCTGTACCGGCGTTTCATCCGGTACCGCGAAAGCCTCGGCTTCGAGGTGCTGCCGCTGTCCGGCGGCCGGCGGCCGCCCTTCGAGGTGTTGTGCGAACGGCTGCGGGAGAACCGGGTGGTGTGCCTGATGGCGGAGCGCGATCTGACCCGCACCGGTGTCCAGGTCGACTTCTTCGGCGAACCCACCCGGATGCCGGCCGGACCGGCGAAGCTGGCGATCGCGACCGGGGCGGCCCTTTTGCCGGTGCACTGCTGGTTCGAGTCCCATCAGGTTCAAGGCTGGGGCCAGTCGATACACCCGGCCCTCGATTGCGCCAGCGGCGACGTAACCGCCATCACGCAGGTGCTGGCCGATCAGTTCGCCAAGAACATCGCCGCCCATCCCGAGGACTGGCACATGCTGCAGCCGCAGTGGCTGGCCGACCTGTCCACCGAAAGGCGGGCCAAACTTGCCGGGCGCGGGGACACCTGATGCGGATCGGAATGATCTGTCCGTACTCGTTCGACGTGCCGGGCGGGGTGCAGTCGCACGTGCTGCAACTGGCCGAGGTGACGCGCGCCCGGGGGCACGAGGTGAGCGTGCTCGCGCCGGCTTCCCCGCACGCCTCGCTGCCCGACTACGTCGTCTCCGCGGGCCGGGCCGTCCCCATCCCCTACAACGGGTCGGTGGCCCGGCTGCGGTTCGGCCCGGCCACCCACCGCAAGGTCAAAAAGTGGCTCGTGGAGGGCGACTTTGATGTGCTGCACCTGCACGAGCCCAACGCGCCGAGCCTGTCGATGCTGGCCCTGAACATCGCCGAGGGGCCGATCGTGGCTACGTTTCACACGTCGACCACCAAATCGCTGACACTGACCGTCTTCCAGGGCATCCTGCGGCCGATGCACGAGAAGATCGTCGGCCGGATCGCGGTGTCCGACCTGGCCCGGCGCTGGCAGATGGAGGCGTTGGGAACCGACGCCGTGGAGATCCCCAACGGGGTCGACGTCGAGTCGTTCGCCACGGCGCAACCGCTGCCGGGATATCCGCGGCCGGGCAGGACGGTGCTGTTCCTGGGCCGCTACGACGAGCCGCGCAAGGGCATGTCGGTGCTGCTCGACGCGCTGCCGCGGGTGGTTGAGCGCTTCGCCGATGTGCAGCTGCTGATCGTGGGCCGCGGCGACGAGGACGAATTACGCCGCCAGGCAGGCGAATCGGTGAAGCACATGCGTTTCCTCGGCCAGGTGGACGACGCCGAGAAGGCGTCGGCGATGCGCAGCGCCGACGTCTACTGCGCGCCCAATACCGGGGGGGAGAGCTTCGGCATCGTCCTGGTCGAGGCGATGGCCGCCGGGACCGCGGTGGTGGCCAGCGACCTGGACGCCTTCCGGCGCGTGTTGCGCGACGGCGAGTGCGGCCGGCTGGTGCCGGTCGACCGCCCGGAGTTGCAAGGCGCCGCGCTGGCCGACGCCCTCATCGAGGTGCTCGAGGATGACGCGCTGCGGCAACGCTACGTCGCGGCCGGCTCGGCGGCGGTGCACCGCTACGACTGGTCGGTGGTGGCGAGTCAGATCGTGCGGGTATACGAGACGGTCGCCGGGTCCGGCGCCAAGGTTCAGGTGGCCAGCTGATGACGTGGCTGCTTGTCGCGATCTTGGTGCTGGTGGCGGCGACGGTGGGCGCCTGGGCCTATCAGACGGCCAACCGGCTGGACCGCCTGCACGTCCGCTACGACCTGTCGTGGCAGGCGCTCGACGGTGCGCTGGCGCGGCGCGCGGTGGTGGCGCGCGCCGTCGCGATCGATGCCTATGGCGGCGCGTTGGAGGGCAGACGACTGGCGGCGCTGGCCGACGCCGCGGAGGGCGCGCCGCGGCACGGGCGTGAGAACGCGGAAAACGAGCTCTCGGCGGCGCTGGCGGTGGTCGATCCCGTGTCGCTGCCGGCGGGCCTGATCGCCGAGCTGGCCGACGCCGAGGCGCGGGTGCTGCTGGCCCGCCGATTCCACAACGACGCCGTGCGGGACACGCTCGCGCTGGCCGAACGACGCCTGGTCCGCACCTTTCGGCTCGGCGGAACCGCGGGCCTGCCAAGCTATTTCGAGATCGTCGAGCGCCCCCACGCGTTGGCGCACGGCGAACGCGGTGTGCTCAACCACCGCACCTCGGCGCGGGTGGTGCTGCTCGACGCGACCGGCGCGGTGCTGTTGCTGTGCGGGTCGGATCCGGCGGTCACCGGCCGCGAGGCGCCCCGGTGGTGGTTCACCGTGGGCGGCGAAGTGCGGCAAGGCGAGCGGTTGGCCGAGGCCGCCGCGCGGGAGCTGGCCGAAGAGACGGGCCTGCGGGTCGCGCCGGCCGACATGATCGGGCCCGTCTGGCGGCGCGACGAGGTCTTCGAATTCAACGGCTCGCTGATCGACAGCGAGGAGTTCTACCTGGTGTACCGCACCCGCCGGTTCGAGCCGTCCATCGCGGGACGAACGGAGTTGGAACGCCGTTACATTCACGGTGCCCGTTGGTGCGACGCGAACGACATCGCCGAGCTGACCGCGGCCGGCGAGCAGGTATATCCGCTGCAACTGGGCGAGTTGTTGCCGACGGCCAACCTGCTGGCGGACGGTGCCGCCGACACCGGGGCGGGTCACGCCGGAGCCGGCGTGCCTCAGCCCATCCGCTGACGCACGCGGCGCCGGGTCGCGTCCCGGGAGCCCCAGGGAAATCAGGGGAACGGCGGCACCGCGGGCGGCAAGCCCACATCGGCCAGTGCGTCGTAGACGCCTTGCACCGTGCCCTGCTGCAGCTCGGCGGCGACGGTCGCCGGATCGACGTTGGGGAACAGCCCGAACGGCGTGGGCACATCCTGATAGGCGGTGCGGTCGTAGCCCAGCTCGACGAGCACCCGCAGGTCCGGCTGGACCAGGTCGGCGAGTGGGTTTCCCACCAACGGGATGGCACGCAGCGGGTCCAGCAGCGGCAGATCCGGGTTGGGAATCAGGATGTAGGTGGTCTGGGTGTCTCCCGGAGACACCGGCTCGACCACACCGGAGGTGATCTGGGAGGGCGTCAGGGTGTCGTACGCGGGGTGCACGAAAAAGATGCCGGCGATGGCGTTGGCGTCGGCCAAGATATCGATCGGGTACTGCGGGAAGTCGGCGACGCCGTCGTATTGGAAGGCGTAATCGATGGTGGGGTAGGCGTTGGTGGGAGTTGCGCCATAACTCGTGAAACCCGGTAGGGACAAACCGGGGAGCCGCGCGAACAACCCACCGTCGGGCCGGTCCGGATTACCGGCCAGCACGAAGGACAGCTGGTCCGGTGCCGGCCGCACGCCGGGCGGCAGGGTTTCCAGATAGCGCATTTCCACGGTGGCCACCACGGCGCTTTGCGAGACGCCGAAGACGACGGTGTGGTTTCCCGCAGCCTGCTGCGCCATGATCGCGGCGTTCAGGTTCGCCACACCCTGGGCCACGGACGCGTCGAGGCTCAGGCTGGTCGGCCCGGTGAAGGGAAACAGCTTCTCGGGCGTCACCAGGAAGTACGCGGTGTAGTTGGGATGAGTCGGGGTGATGAACTCCTCGGCGAACGTCACCGTGTCGGGCCGAGGTAGCGGGTTGAATCCGGTGCCGCCCATGATCAACGCGGTTTCCCCGGGGCCGGCACCTACCTGGTTTTCGTTGATGAGCAGCACGCCCACGTTGCCGTTACCGGGGCGCCCGAAGCCGATAAGTCTGTTGCCGGTGTTCCCGATGCCGAAGTTCGCGTTGCCGATGTTGGCGATCCCGAAATTCCCATTGCCCAGGTT
>DASSGQ010000202.1:0-8629 GCA_035693385.1 Mycobacterium sp. | reverse complement strand
TGATCGGCCGTGACAGGGCCACTTCGAGAGTGCATGGAGACCAGATCATGAGCGAATTGACATGCAACGCAGCAACCATCGGGTTGTCGGAGGCGCGGCGACCAGGCGCGCGTGTCGATGCGATCCACGTGGGCCGGCGCGTCGGTGGCCGGCAGATCCTGCACAAACTGTCGCTCTCAGTGGAACCCGGTGAATTGGTCGCCATCGCCGGCGGCAGCGGCGCGGGGAAGACCACTTTGCTGGAGATCCTCGCCGGACTGCAACCGCCGTCCACCGGGGAGGTTCGGCAGGACGGCGTCGTTCGTCGGGCCCGCGTCAGCGCCGACGCGAAAGTCGGCTACGTGCCCCAGGACGACATCATCCACCTCGAGATGCCCCTGCGCCGCACGCTGCGCTACGCGGCCCTGCTAAGGCTCCCGGCGGGCACATCCGCGGTCGAAGCGGAGCGGATCGTCGAGGAGACCCTGGGCGACCTGGACTTGGCCGATCGGGCCGACGTGCCGGTGCGTGCACTGTCCGGCGGCCAGCGCAAGCGGGCCAGCATCGCCGTGGAGCTCCTGACCAGGCCACGCGTTTTCTTCCTGGACGAACCCACCTCCGGGCTCGATCCCTCGACTGCGGCTGACGTGATGCGACTGCTGCGCCGGCTCAGCGCGCGTGGGGTCACCGTCGTCCTCACGACCCATGAGCCGGCCGGCATTGACCGGTGCGACCGGGTGGTCTTCCTGGCCCGCGACGGTCACTTGGCCTTCACCGGCAGCCCGGCAGCGGCGCGGCGCTACTTCGGCGTGGAAAACCTCAGCGAGGTCTACGAGCGCCTGGCTTCAGAGCACACGCCGCAGATCTGGGCCGACCGGTTCGCGGAAAGCCTCCCGACGCCAACACCCCGGCCGGGCCTCACTCGACCGGCCGCCTCGGCCACGCGGTCCGGCGCCAGGGGCACGGGCATGGTCCGGCAATGGTGGCTGCTCACACGGCGCAACGTCGACGTGCTCTGCCGCAACCGGCTGACGCTGGCGATCCTGCTGGGCTCACCGGTGCTCGTGACGGCGATGATGGCGACCCTGTTCAGGCGCGGTGCGTTCGATCCGGGTGGCGCGTCCGGCGTCGGCCCGGCTCAGATCGTGTTCTGGATCGCCTTCGATGGCTTCTTCTTCGGCCTGACGTACGGCCTGCTGCAGATCGTCGGCGAGCTGGCCGTCTTCCGGCGCGAACGCCTGGCCGGGCTCAGCGTCGGCGCCTACGTGGCGTCCAAGGTGACGGCGCTGCTTCCGGTTCTCGCGGTCGTGAGCGCGGTGTTGCTGCTGGTGCTGCGCGCGCTGGGTCGGCTGCCCGCCGCGGGATGGGACGTGTACGCCCTGCTGTTCGCGACGATTGTGATCGAAGCGGTTTCGGCGCTGGCCCTGGGCCTGTTCGCCTCGGCCGCCGTCTCCAACGCCGCGCAGGCCGCCCTCGCCCTGCCGATGCTGTGCTTCCCTCAGGTGCTGTTCGGTGGGGCCATCGTGCCGGTCGACCAGATGGCCGCCCCCGGGCGCCTGATGAGTCTGGTCCTATCCAACCGCCACGCCTTCGATGCGCTGGGGCGCGACCTGCAACTCGACCGCTACACCACCACGCTGCCGGCCATGTCCGTCTACCGGGAGACCTTTCAGGGGGGCAACACCGTCAGTCTCATCGCGCTCGCCTCGTTCGCCGTTGCCCTCACGCTGGCAACCGCCTGGCTACTGGACCGGCGATCCCGGCCCGGCGTATCGACGCGATGACGGCCGCGCCGCGACCGCGGCCGATTCTCGGCGTGCAGGAGTTGACCGAAGGCTCAGAATGTGTGGACGAAGACGTTGATCGGCTCGTCTTGTCCCCGCAGGTTCAGCGTGCGCCGCTGCATGTCGGCCGTCATTTCGTCGGCGACGCCGGCGGCGACTAACAACTCGCCGCCGGCGGCGAGTTGTTGCATCCGGGCCGCGGCGTTGACCGGGCGACCGAGGGCGGTGAAGTCGACGACCGCCCCGCCGACGTTGCCGACGTATGCGACGCCCGCGTGCACTGCGACACCGACGTCCAGCCAGGGTCCACCTGGTGTGTCGTACCCCACCGCTTTGAGCAGGTCGACTCCCGCCTCGACGGCTCGCTGACGATACCGAGGGCCGCTGATGCCTTGGACGAAAAACGCCATCACCTCATCACCGATGAGCTTGTCGATCACGGCGTCATGGCGCAGCAGTGTCTGCGTGGCGGCACTGTAAAACCGGTTGAGCAACGCGGCGAAGTCCGCGGCGGCCCGGCGCTGGCCCAACGCCGTGGACCCGCGAACATCGGCGAACAGCACCGCGACGTCGACCTCCGCGCCCCCTCGCGGCAGTGCATCGCAGCATCGTATGCACAGGTTGGGATTCTTACGGGATTGCCGGAATCCGACAGCGGCAAAGAGCCGGCCGACCGGGCCCCCAAACGGGTTGTTGCAGAGCTTGCAGCGCGGCGCCGAGGGCAGATAGCGGAATGCGTGCCGCGCTCTGACCAGGGACGCGTGGCCGTCGGTGAGCACCTTGTCCCACAGTCCCGAGGAGAGCCCCGTTTGCCATTCGTACGGCAGGGACCCGCCGCCACCTGCGGCCGGATTCCGCGGGATTGTTTCGTGCCGGCCAGTGCTAGTCATGCGGAAATGGTCGCCTCGATTTCCCGCACGCACATGGGGCATCCGCCCCAAACATCCGTGTCGGCCCGGCACGCGCTTTTAGTTGGGCGCACCGCCGGTCAGGCCGTGCCGGGTCGCGTACAGGCTGGCCCCGATCCGGTTCGAGACCCCGAGCTTGGCATAGATGTGCTCGACGTGGTTGCGCACGGTCTTCTCGGAAATCCATAGCGCCGAGGCGATCTCCCGGTTCGATAGCCCCTGCGCCACATGGACCAATACCTCGGCCTCGCGCCGAGTCAACCCCGCCGGCCGAGCGACTCTGCGCGACGGCCGGTGGCCCGCGGCCTCCAGCACTGCTTCGACCGCGTCGCCGTCCAGGCGCCCGCGGGCCGCTTCGCTTCGCAGTCGTTTGGCCGCGGCGTCCCCGTCCCGGGCATCGCGGTACGGTCGTGGCTCCATTGAGGCGCAATAGCTTTCGGCAGCAGCGAGCAGCCGGTCGCGGGCATCCAGGTCATCGCCCCGCAGACCGTTCGGATACCCCGACCCGTCCAGGCGTTCGTGATGGTTCACCGCCACCTCCCGGACGGCCTTCAGTCCACCGACCCGGGCCAGAATCCGGCCCGTCAGATAGGGGTGCAAATGCACGCGCTCGCGCTCCGCGTGGGTCAATTCGCCCGGCTTTTCCCACACCCGGTTCGACACACCAATCCGCCCAAGATCGTGAACGTAGCCCGCGCGGCGCAGAATGTCGATATCGTCGCGCGGCAGCCCGGCGCACTCCCCGGCGTTCTCTGCGAGCTGCGCGACAGCACGTGAATGGCCAAGGGTGAACGGGCATTTCAGATCCGCGAAGTCACCCATCGCGCACAGCAGTCGGTCCAGCGCGGGGCCGCTGAGCGGTTCGCCCGGATCCGGCGCCAAGCCGGCAGCGGTCGACCATACGTCTTCGTCCTCGCGCAACAGATCGTCGGCGCCCGCGGTGAACGCTGCGACCATATCCGGGTCGAACTGTTTGCCGCTGCGTCGGCGAACCTCCGCGATCGCGGCGCTCGCGCCGTAGGCGCGATGGTGCACATCGGCGATGTCGGCAAGCTGAGCCACCCGCATCGCCACCGGTATCTGGGTCCCGGCGGCTCCAGCGGGAAGGCCGCTGCCGTCCCATCGTTCGTACGCGTACGGCAGGGCTTCGCACACATCCGCGCCCAGGCCGATCTCCTCGGCGAGCAGTGCGGCCGACAGACAATGGGACTGCACCAACGCGCCGAGATTCCCGCGCGCGTCCAGGAACACTCTGGCCGCCAATCGGGCCCGTTGCGGCAACGGCGCCCCTCGACCCAGATTGCTCATCAGAAATCGGCGGTACGGCGCGCCCGACCAGTCGATGAGGTGGCTGGCGTGTCGCACCGCGATGTCGTCGCCGAACCACTGCGCATACTCGTGCGAGTCGGCATGACACCCGATCCACATCACCAGGCCCGTATAGAAAACGGTCCCACGCTCACGCTCGCTGAGTCCGAGTCGCTCGGCCAGCCTCGAGCCCATCGCCGCCGACCGCAGCATGTGATCCATCGGCTGCCCGAGCCCGAGGTCGATTGCCAGAGACAGCGCCGCCAGGACCTCAGTCCGCGACACCGCTCCGCCGAAGGGCATGAAACTCGCCCCTTTCTCGACCCGTCACGGCCGCGGCGTCAGTGTAGCCGGGCATCGAAACGGCAGGCGCGAAGCGCCGGGCCCGCTAGCGCCTCTTGACCGACTTCGGCGGCTTGGCGCCGCGGCCTTGTTGCCGCGCGGCAGCACGCCGTTCGCGCCGGCTGGCACCACCCGCCACGCCGGCGGGCGTCTTCTCCCCGTCACCGCCATTGCGCTGCAGCTGTGCCGAGCCGTCCTCCGACGGGCCGGAATAGGTCAGGGCGGGCGCTTCGTTATCAATTCCCTTGGCGCGCAAGGTACTTGGGTGCTCTTCGGGCACCGCGGCGGGCGCAGCGTCCGCGTCTTGTTGTGGTTCGGCGCCGGGCGAGGTTCCCAACTCCGCCAGGCCCTCCGGCGTCTCCAGCGGCGCCACCTGCGGGGCGGGCACCGCCTCCACGGTGACATTGAACAAGAACCCGACCGACTCTTCCTTCATCCCGTCGAGCATGGCCATGAACATGTCATAGCCCTCGCGCTGGTACTCCACCAAGGGATCGCGCTGCGCCATCGCACGCAGCCCGATGCCTTCCTTGAGGTAGTCCATCTCGTAGAGATGCTCGCGCCACTTGCGGTCGATGACATTGAGCAACACGTTGCGCTCCAGCTGGCGCATCGCACCCTCGCCGGCGATTTCCTCGAGCTCGGCTTCCCTTGCGGCATAAGCTCGCTCGGCATCTTTGAGCAGGGCGTCGAGTAACTCTTCGCGGGTCAGCTCGTCGCGGTCGGAGTCGGCATCTCGACTCGTCAAGCTCTCGGGCTTGATGCCGACCGGGTAGAGCGTCTTGAGCGCCGTCCACAACGCGTCCAGATCCCAATCCTCGGCGTAGCCTTCGTTCGTCGCGCCGTCGACGTACGCGGTGATGACGTCGACGAGCATGTCCTTGGCCTGCTGCTGCAGGTTCTCGCCCTCGAGGATGCGGCGGCGTTCGGCGTAGATCACCATGCGCTGCTGGTTCATCACCTCGTCGTACTTCAGGACGTTCTTTCTGACCTCGAAGTTCTGCTGCTCGACCTGGGTCTGGGCGCTCTTGATGGCGCGGGTGACCATCTTGTTTTCGATCGGCACGTCGTCGGGCAGGTTCAGCCGGTTGAGCATCGCCTCTAGCGCGGCACCGTTGAAACGGCGCATCAGCTCGTCGCTCAGCGACAAATAGAAGCGCGATTCGCCGGGGTCGCCCTGCCGGCCGGAGCGGCCACGCAGCTGGTTGTCGATGCGGCGCGACTCGTGCCGCTCGGTGCCCAGCACGTACAGGCCACCCGCCTCGATCACCTCGGTGGCCTCTTTGCCGGCCTCCTCCTTGACGACGGGCAGCTCCGCATGCCAGGCCTGCTCGTACTCGTCGGGCGTTTCCAGCGGATCCAGTCCGCGGGCACGCAGCCGCAGGTCGGTGAGGAAGTCGACGTTGCCGCCCAGCACGATGTCGGTACCGCGGCCGGCCATGTTGGTCGCGACCGTGATGCCGCCCCGCCGGCCCGCCTCGGCGATGATCGCCGCCTCCTGCTCGTGGTACTTGGCGTTGAGCACGTTGTGCGGGATCCGCCTTTTCTGGAACTGTCGCGACAAGTACTCGGAGCGCTCCACGCTGGTGGTGCCGATCAGCACCGGCTGGCCCTTCTCGTAGCGCTCCGACACGTCGTCGACCACCGCGATGTACTTGGCTTCCTCGGTCTTGTAGATGAGGTCGGACTGGTCGGTGCGGACCATCGGCTTGTTGGTCGGGATGCTGACCACGCCCAGCTTGTAGATCTCGTGCAGCTCGGCGGCCTCGGTCTGCGCGGTACCGGTCATGCCGGCGAGCTTGTCGTAGAGCCGGAAATAGTTCTGCAGCGTGATGGTCGCCAGCGTCTGGTTCTCGGCCTTGATCTCGACGTGCTCCTTGGCCTCGATGGCCTGGTGCATGCCCTCGTTGTAGCGGCGCCCGATCAGCACCCGGCCGGTGAACTCGTCGACGATGAGCACTTCGCCTTCGCGGACGATGTAGTCCTTGTCGCGGTTGAACAGCTCCTTGGCCTTCAGGGCGTTGTTGAGGTAGCTGACCAGCGGGGAGTTGGCGGCCTCGTAGAGGTTGTCGATGCCGAGCTGGTCTTCGACGAACTCCACGCCCTTCTCGTGCACGCCGATGGTGCGTTTGCGCAGGTCGACCTCGTAGTGGACGTCCTTTTCCATCAGCGGCGCCAGCCGTGCGAACTCGGTGTACCAGTTGGAGGCGCCGTCGGCGGGACCGGAGATGATCAGCGGCGTGCGGGCCTCGTCGATGAGGATGGAGTCCACCTCGTCGACGATCGCGAAGTTGTGTCCGCGTTGCACCAGGTCGTCGAGCGAATGCGCCATGTTGTCGCGCAGGTAGTCGAAGCCGAACTCGTTGTTGGTGCCGTAGGTGATGTCGGCGTTGTAGGCCACCCGGCGTTCGTCGGGCGTCATCGTCGCCAGGATCACCCCGACGTGCAGCCCGAGGAAGCGGTGCACCCGGCCCATCCACTCGCTGTCGCGTTTGGCCAGGTAGTCGTTGACGGTGACGATGTGTACGCCCTTGCCGGCCAGCGCGTTGAGGTAGGCGGGAAGAACGCAGGTCAGCGTCTTGCCTTCACCGGTCTTCATCTCGGCGACATTGCCCAGGTGCAGCGCGGCCGCGCCCATCACCTGCACGTCGAACGGACGCTGGTCAAGCACCCGCCAAGCGGCCTCGCGGGCCACTGCGAACGCTTCGGGGAGCAGTTCGTCGAGAGTCTCTGGGTTTGTCTCGTCGGCCAGCCTCCGCTTGAACTCGTCGGTTTTGGCCCGCAGCTCGGCGTCGGTGAGCTTTTCGACGTCGTCGGACAAGGTGCTGACATAGTCGGCGACCCGCTTGAGACGCTTGACCATGCGACCTTCACCCAGGCGCAGCAATTTCGACAGCACAGCTATGTCCCCTGTCGGACGTCAATCTTTGGCGGTAGGCGCCATCCATCGTAGGTGACACGCGTGCGAAGCCGGCGAACGTCGTGCTGCCGGACCTTGGAAAGGCGACTGCCGGTCAGGAAAGCCTGATCAAGCCGTAGTCGTAGGCGTGCCGGCGGTAAACCACGGACGGCCGTTCGGTCTCCTTGTCGTAGAACAAGAAGAAATTGTGCCCGACCAGCTCCATCTCGTAGAGCGCCTCGTCGACCGACATCGGCGTGGCCTGGTGCTCTTTGGTGCGCACCACCCGCCCCGGCTCGTGGCCGTTGCGGTCCCGGTCGTCCTCATGGCCACCCACGTTGACGTCGGCTTCCGGTTGCGCCGGATCATGATGGTGCGGCTCGGCCGGCTGGACGTTGAAGGCCTTCTCCGGCGGCGGGACCACCGCGGTGGCGGCGGCCAGGGAAACCGGGGTCTTGTCGCCGTAGTGGACCTTGCGGCGATCCTTGCCGCGCCGCAACCGGCTCTCCAGCTTGCCGACCGCGGACTCGAAGGCGGCATAGAAGCTGTCGGCGCAGGCCTCTGCCCGGGTGATCGGTCCGCGACCCCGGGCCGTTATTTCCACGCGTTGACAGAATTTTCGCTGACGCCGGTTCGGCGCGTGTTTGAGCTCGACGTCGAAAAGGTAGATGGAGCGATCGAATCGTTCGAGTCGGGCGAGTTTTTCCGAGACGTAGACGCGGTAGTGATCGGGGATTTCGACGTTGCGGCCCTTGAACACAACTTCAACGTTGGTTATCTGTTCGGACGGCTCGTTGGTTTCTGCGAGCGGTTGTTCCAGAATCTGACCGGAATCCACGGTAAGCCTTGACATACGTGACAACTCGTTTCTCTATTCCACGTCGCACGCGCAGCGTGCCGGCTTTTTACAAGACGCGCCGACAGGGTGGGAGCGGTTCCAGAGTGGTCACCGCCGCAAGGCGCCCGCCGGTGCAAGGTGTCGAATACTCACCCCCTTCGCAACTGGCGTCAGGCCCTGGCAAACGCGACCAGTGAGTCAGACCAGGAACACAGGATGTTCCTGAAGGTTGTCCTCGACGTTAGCTCGTGTTCGCCTTGGCGCGCCACCGATTTCGCTGAGCTGTTGCAAGTTCTTCACAACCTCTTGGCGGCCTCATCGGGCTTTCATGGATTTCACGGCGTGTCGGGGTCTGGACGGATTCAGGCGGACGCGAGGGCCAGCACCGCGGCCACCCGGATCCCGGCGGCGCGCAGGGCCCGCACCGACTCGCGCGCCGTCGCCCCGGTGGTGACGATGTCGTCGACGATCACGACCTCGGTGCCCACAAGTCTTCCTGGTTGACCACCCAGCAGCACCCGGCCGGCGATGTTGCGCTCGCGGGCGGACGTGGAAAGGCCCACCGAGTCGC
>DASSGQ010000201.1:0-5108 GCA_035693385.1 Mycobacterium sp. | reverse complement strand
CGACACACAGACCAGCATCTCGTCATCGCCCACGGCGGTGCGCCCCCGGTGATCTACCTGTCCCGCAAGCACTTTGACTTTGCATGTCCCGCAAAAGCCCTGCCGGCACGAGTAGGGTGTTCCCGGATCCCGATCGAGCATGATGTCGAGGGCCGACCGGTTCGCCGGAACGGCAAGCACCCGCTGCGACCGCGCCAGTTCCAGCTCGAAAGGGATTCCGTCGACGACCGGCGGTGGGCTGAACCGCTCGTAATGCAATGGCGCGTCGGCGTGTTCGTCGCGGGCCACGCGCACCGCTTCGAGCATGGCGGTGGGCCCGCACACGTAGACGGCCGTCGTCGCACCGGCACCGGACAGCAGGTCGTCCACGGTGGCGAAGCGGCCGTGCTCGTCGTCGGCCCAAACCCTCACGCGATCCGGGTCCACCGCGACCACCTCGTCCAGGAATGGCATGAACTCGCGGCTGCTCCCGGCATAGATTGCGCGCCAATCGATTCCGCGCTGCGCAGCCACGTGGATCATCGGCAGCATGGGTGTCACGCCGATGCCGCCGATGACGAACAGCACGTCCCGCTCGGCCGTGCCGAGATAGAACGCATTGCGCGGGCCTTCGAACTCGACGGTGTCTCCCACGCCGTAGGCGTCATGCATCTCAATGGAACCGCCGCCGCCGTCGGCGATCCGGCGGACGGCGATGCGATAGTCCGTGCGCCCTCCGGGCGGACCGCACAGCGAGTACTGGCGGCGTCGTCCCGACGGCAGCGCGACGTCGATGTGCCCGCCGGGCGTCCAGGACGGGAGCAATCCGCCACCCGGGTCGGCCAACGTGAGGGCAACCACGTCCGGGGCGACGACTTCGCGCTTGACGACCACGGCGCTCTGCGTGCGCCGCACCGGCTTCACCCGCGACGGCCGCCACCGCGAGGTCGAGGCGAGTCCTCCGAACAACACGCCAATGCCCCACACCACCGTGCCGAGGCGGTCGCGGTCGCGCCTGCCGTAGAGGTCGGTGGGCCTGCTCGCCCAGATGCTCTGCGCCACAGCGTAATCCCCCGCCGCCATCGATCAGTGTGAGGCGCGGGCGGCGGGCGAGAGCGCGAGGTAGTCGACCGCCAGCCCCAGCCCGCCCAGTTGGGACGGGTGGAAGCCCGGCCGGTAGTAGTCCCCGACAACCCGCACGAATCGCAGCGGTGAGGGCACCAATCCCCGGCGTGCCGCCCGGAAGTAGTCCCGCCAGCGCGGCCTGGCCCCCGGCGGCAGGTAAGGATCCACCGCGTACATGAAGCGCACGCCGCGAATCCACAACAGCAGCATGGCGGGCGTGACGACCAGCTGGGCGCGCACCCGGCGCCAATATCCGGCCCGCAGGTGCTTCATGGTGTCGAAGGCGACTGCCTTGTGCTCGACTTCTTCGGCACCGTGCCACCGCAGCATGTCCAGCATCACCGGATCGGTGCCGATCCCGTCGTGGGCGGGCGAGTTGAGCACCCACTCCCCCAATATGGCGGTGTAGTGCTCGATCGCCGACACGAACGAAACCTGTTCCAGCAGCCAGCTGTGCTGCCGTCGCAGGCTCCACCCGGGCCTGGGCCCCAGCAGCTTGTCGAACAGCCATTTGATCTGGTCGGTATAGGGGGTCAGGTCGACGCCCTGGGCATCGAAATGGGCGAGCACTTTCGAGTGCGCCCGGGAATGCGTGGCCTCCTGACCGATGAAGCCCTGCACATCCAGCCGCAGCTGGTCATCTTTGATCAACGGCAACGTCTTCTTGAACACGTCGACGAAGAACTCTTCGCCGGCGGGCAGCAGCAGGTGCAGCACGTTGAGGACGTGGGTGGCAAACGGCTCGTCGGGCACATAGTGAAACGGCAACTTCGCCCAGTCGAATTCGACATCGCGCGCCTCCAGGACGAGACGCTCGTGGTCCAACGAAGCGTCGTGAGGACCGGCCGCCTGGTCGTCAACTGTAAACATCGTGGCCCCCTAGCTCGGCGTTTACACCGATCTGCCGAATGTCACTTAGACGACATCGAGCGCTGCCAAGTATAAAACCCGGTCGTCCACTGGCGGCGACGATGCCTCCCGCTAGAAGGCGTGTACGTCCGGAGTGCGGACATGCTCGGGACGGAAGCCCCGTCCGACGACAATCGGTGGCACGAACTGCAGCGGGCCCCATCCAACGATCCTCGGGACCCGGATAGTGGACAGGTCACCGTTCAAATTGGGCTCGACTGCCCTGTTCTGAATGAAGACCTGGCCAGCTTGGATGATCCGGGCGGGCAGCTCTCGACGGCGCTGTACCTTGGCCAGGTCCGCGTCAGTTAATCGACCTTCGCGCAGGGGAGCGCAGAGGATGTTGGCCGCGGCCACCGCATCGGCAACGGCAAGGTTGATGCCGACCCCACCGGCAGGTGACATGGCGTGCGCGGCATCGCCGATGCATAGCAGGCCCGCCCGCCACCAGGTCTTGAGCCGGTCCACCCGCACGTCGAGCTGGCTGGTGTCGTCCCAGGTACGTAGATCGTTGACGTGTTCACGCAGCTGCGGCCGGGCAGCAACCAGGCGCTCCTTGAACGCCTCCAGCGAGCCGCCCCGCGGATTTGCTCCCTTCGGCATCAGATACGCGACCTGCCAGTAGTCGCCGCGGTAGATCATGGCCATGAGCAGGCCCTTCCGCATCACCCCGAACAGCTCCTGCGGATCGCCGGGGCGCCATTTCATCCGGAACCACAGCACGTCCATTGGGGAGTGGGCACTGGCCAGCCCCAGACCAGAGGCGGCCCGCACCGCGGACTTGCGCCCGTCCGCTGCCACCACCAACTCGGCCCGCACCTCCAGTTCCGGCGTGCGCACCCCGCTCACCCGATCGCCGTCGAAGATCAGGTCCTTGACCTCAGCGTTGCGAACCAGAGTGAATTCCGGGTAGTCCGAAGCCTTTTCAGCGAGGAAATCGAGGAAGTCCCACTGCGGCATCAAAGCGATATACGGCTGCTTGAAGCCAAGCCATTTGAGCGCACTGAAGTTGCCGAAGGTGCGAATCGAGCCATCGGTGTCGAAGGCAACACGATCGATCTTGGTGTGCGGTAGACGCAGGAACTCATCGATAAATCCCAACTCGTCGATGATCCGCAGGGTGCTCGGATGCACGGTGTCGCCGCGGAAGTCACGCAGGAAGTCATTGTGCTTCTCTAAGACGACAACCCGGATCCCGGCGCGGGCAAGCAAAAGTGCGTGAACCAGTCCGGCGGGACCGCCACCGACAACACAAACCTGGGCCCGCAGAACTTGTGTCATGCGGCGAAGTCCTTGGCGTCGCGTGACACAACGACGGCGTAGCTCTGCGGCCGAATGTTGGTCATCGTTACGAATTGTTACGCACTTCAGTAGGGAGTTGACGGACGCTTGTCGCGTCAGCGTGTCCGATCCGACGCTCCCGTCGCTGAGTCCACCCCGGTTTTGGCATGGGTTCTCTAGATCGGCGCGGCCCCACGCAGATGCTCGAAGATCAGCGACGTCTGGGTACCCGCCACGTCGGCGTCGGCATTGAGGTTCTCGACGACGAAGGAGCGCAGGTCGTCGGTATCACGCGCGGCGACGTGCAGGATGAAATCGTCTGCGCCCGCCAGAAAATAGACGTCCATCACCTGACGCTTGCTACGGATCTGCTGGATGAAGTTGCGGATCTTCCCCCGGGCATTGGACTGCAGGTTCACCGAGATCATCGCCTGCAGCGGTAAACCCACCGCGACCGGATCGACGTCGGTGTAAAACCCCCGGATGACACCGAGGTCCACCAGCCGCCGGACCCGGCCATGACACGTCGACGGCGCGATCCCGACCGCCTCCGCGAGGGCGTTGTTGGGGATGCGGGCATCGTTGTGCAGCAAGGTCAGGATCTTACGGTCCACCTCATCGAGACCGGCGGGTAGAACATCCTTCGGCCGGCCATCGGGCCGGGGCTTCCGCTCCGTTAGCCTATCGGGCACGACACGACTCTACAGAATTGTCATCAGCTTCATTGCAGCCTGCCCGAATCTTCTTCACACTTGAGCCATGCGTGTTGGCGTTCCCACCGAGACCAAGACCAACGAATTCAGGGTGGCCATCACCCCTGCCGGCGTCGCCGAGCTAACGGACCGCGGCCACGAGGTGCTGGTCCAGGCCGGTGCCGGAGAAGGGTCGGCGATCACCGACGCGGAGTTCAAGGCGGCCGGCGCCCAGCTGACCAGCACCGCGGAGCCGGTGTGGGCCGCCGCCGACCTGTTGCTCAAGGTCAAAGAGCCGATACCGGCCGAGTACGGTCTGCTGCGACGCGGCCAGACCCTGTTCACCTACCTGCATTTGGCAGCCTCGCACGCCTGCACCGATGCGCTGTTGTCCTCCGGCGCAACGTCGATCGCCTACGAGACCGTCCAGGCCGGCGACGGCACGCTTCCGTTACTTGCTCCGATGAGCGAGGTCGCGGGTCGGCTGTCCGCTCAGGTCGGGGCCTACCACCTGATGCGGTCCCAGGGCGGCCGCGGTGTGCTGATGGGCGGGGTGCCGGGTGTCAAGGCCGCCGATGTCGTGGTGGTCGGCGCCGGCACGGCGGGCTACAACGCCGCGCGGGTAGCGGGCGGCATGGGCGCGTCCGTGATGGTCTTCGACGTCAACATTCCCAAACTGCGACTGCTGGACGCGGAGTTCGGCGGTCACATCGCCACTCGCCACTCGTCGGCCTACGAGCTCGAAGGCGCGGTGAAACGCGCCGACCTGGTGATCGGCGCCGTTTTGGTGCCCGGCGCCAGGGCGCCCAGGCTGATCTCGAATTCGCTTGTCGCACAGATGAAGCCGGGTGCGGTGCTGGTGGACATCTCCATCGACCAGGGCGGTTGCTTCGAGGATTCCCGGCCCACCACCCACGACCACCCGACGTTCGCCGTGCACGACACGCTGTTCTACTGCGTGGCGAACATGCCCAGCGCGGTGCCGAAGACGTCCACCTTCGCTTTGACCAATGCGACGATGCCGTATGTGCTCAAACTCGCCGACCACGGCTGGCAGGCGGCATGCCGTTCGGATCCCGCTCTGGCCAAAGGGCTTTCGACGCACGAGGGGATGCTGCTGTC
>DASSGQ010000200.1:0-15952 GCA_035693385.1 Mycobacterium sp. | reverse complement strand
GGCCTGGGCGCCACTCGGGCCCGGGCGACCGACGCGACAGCCGCGGGCCGCCTCACGACGGTGCCGATGGACGTCGGCAACGAGGATTCGGTGATCGACGGCGTGGCCCGGTCGGTCCAGACGCTCGGCGGCCTGGATTCGCTGGTCAACGCGGCCGGTATCTTGCGCGCCGCCCACACCCACGAGACCAGCCTGGAACTGTGGAATCAGATCGTCGGCGTCAACCTGACCGGAACCTTTCTGGTGGTCCGGGAAGCGCTTCCGGCGCTGCTCGCGAATTCGCGCAGCGCGGTCGTGAACTTCAGTTCCACATCGGCGTCTTTCGCGCATCCCTACATGGCGGCCTACGCGGCGAGCAAGGGTGGAATCCAGGCCTTCACCCATTCCTTGGCGCTCGAGTACGCGCGCGACGGCCTGCGCGCGGTGTGCGTGGCGCCGGGCAGTATCAAGTCCGGGATCACCGATGCAACGGGCGGCTACATTCCGAAAGACGCTGACTGGTCACTGTTTTCGAGGTTGATGCCGATCCTGCCCACCACGGTGGAATCCAGCGGCGCGGGCATGGCCGACCCCGCGGTGGTCGCCGGAGTGATCGCGATGCTGGTGTCCGAGGACGGCGCATTCATCACCGGCACCGAAATCCGGATCGACGGGGGCACCCACGCCTGAGGCGCCTGATTGATTCCGCGTGCTTGCGCGCCTAATTGACACACGGCACCCCGCCGCCGTCGATCGGCTTTCCTTGATCGGGCGTCGGGTAGGTGTTGGTGCTCCAGTAATACGTGCTGGCCTTGCTGGACGTCGTGGTGGTCGTCGTTTCGTCCGCCGTGCTGTCGTCCGGCGCCGGCATCGAGAAGTTGGTATCCACCGTCACGCGGATGTGTCCGGGCTGGACACCGGGATCCGGTTGGTTGGGGGCGTCGAGGCCGAGCAGACTGGCCACGTTACGTGCGTCGGTTTCCGCGCCCGCGCCGTACACGATCGTGGTGGCGGTCGGCTCACCCGAATCACGGTCGCGGACCTGACCCGCGGTATAGCCGTGCTTTTTCAGCGCGCTGGACACCTCGGTGGCCATTCCGCTCATGCTGCCGGCATTGATCACGTCGACGACCGTGGACGGGCTGGGCTTGGCCGCGGTGGTGGCGGATGCGGTCGTCGGCGGAGGGGCGCCGATCGCAGCCGCCACCTCGGCCTTGATCGCGGCCGGGTCGATGATATTGACGTCCTGGCCGTCGATGTTGTCATAGCGCACAACGGGCAGTGTCCGGAATTCGACGTTCGCCCCGGCCAGCGCACCCAGCCGCTGGATGAGGTCCTCATCCCAACCCCCTGACAGCACCACGTCCTTGCGCGCCACCGTCATCAGGCTCTTCAGCTTGTCCAGGTTGGTGAAGGTGCCCGAAGCCTGCAGTTCCTGCATGACCGACGAGATGAAGGCCTGCTGCCGGTGGGTGCGGTCCAGGTCGCCGTTTTCCAGGCCGTGACGTTGCCGGACAAACGCCAGCGCCTCCGAGGCGTCCAGCCTCTGGCGCCCGGCCGGGAAGTCGGCACCCGAGTACGAGTCGTAGACGGGGTGGTTCAGGCACACCTCCACGCCGCCCAAGGTTTGGGCCAAGTCGTAGAAGCCGGCCAGGTTGATCTCGGCGAAGTAGTCGATCGGAACGCCGGTCAGGCTCCGCACCGCCCGCAAGGTTGCGGCGCGGGCCGCTTCACGGCCCCGCGTCTCGAGTTCTTTCTGACTGCTGACACCCTGGTTGATGAGTTTCTGCGCGACGTATTGCTTGGTAAGCCCGTATGCCTCTTTGATCTTGATGTGGTTGTATCCGGGAACGCCGTTGAAGGGCACCCAGTCGTCGCGCGGTATGGAAAAGGCGACGACCTTCTGATCGGCGCCGACGTGAACCAGAATCAGGGTGTTGGTGTTGTAGCCACCGTCGTCGGAATCGCCGGCGTGCAAATACTTCAAGACCGACCAGGGCAGGTCGTTGCCGTCCTGGTCTTTCCGCGAGTCCAGCCCGATGAGCAAGATGTTCATCTCGTCGCCGCTGGATCGCGGATCGTCCGGCCGCAGCGCGTCGGACACGGTGATGCCGCCCAGAGCGCCGTGGGCCACGTAATAGCCCGCCCCGGTCAGCAGCACGGCTGCCACCGACACCAGCGTCATCACGCCACGCATCAGCCCTTTGCGAAGACGCGACGGCTGTCGAGCGGCGCGATGACGATGATGGGCACCGCCAGTGCGCGCCATCAAGATCCTCGTCTTCGTACCAGCGCAGCGCCCATTACCGCGGTCGTCGTTTGCGGTGATGTCGCTTGCAGCATGCCGTCAAGTATGCGGTAGGTTGCCGTGAACCCTCCAACTGCGAACGTCGATGTGCGCAGGCTCACCCGCCTGGAGAGGTGAATTTCATGGCCTCGACCGTCCCGCTACCAGCACGTTTTCGCTAAGATTCGCCGAACTTCTCCTCCGGGAGCATGTCGGGGAGGTCTCAGGAGGAACACGTGGCTGATGATATCGACCCCGGCTCTGCACCGGGCGGATACCGCTTGTCAGCTGGTGCCGATGTGGCACCTCCCCACCACCGCTTACGGCAGATCTGGGCGGCGATTCCGCCCGGACCGCGATTGGTGGTTCCCATCGCCTTGTTGCTGGCCGCCGTCGTCGCCGGCTTCTATGCGTGGGTGAAGCCGTCGCGAGACGACTGGTCACTATTGCCAAGCCGTCTTGTTTGTCAAGTGCAGCCGGGCCCGACGCCGCCGCTTCAATTGACTGTCGCCTCGGTGGGCGTCACGCACCCCCGCGGCAATGTGATGCAACTGGTGGTCGGATTCAAGCAGCCGCTGCCGCCATCGGCGAGCTACGAGCCGGGCTACGAAATGAAGTACACCCTCGCGAACAACGGCACGACGTTCGCTGTCCTGACCCCGCAGCAGGGCACCGACGATCTGACGATCGGCAACGCCAAGAAGCCCGGGGCCGCAGGCATCCGGACCGACAAGGAGAACTACGCCGCCAAAACCGCGCCGGACACCGTCGTAATCAGCCTCGACCTGACCAAATTCGGGATCACCGAGGCGTTGGTGAGCCCGGCGCTTTCCGTCTCCTCTCAGCTGGATGCGCCGCCGGCAGCGCCGCTCGGATACGCGGCGCAGATCTGTCACGGCTAGGCAATCCGTCCTGGCGCGCCGTCATTTCAGCAGTAGGGATATTCGATGTGCCATCGGCCGTTCACGTAGTCGGCGCGGTACTGCCCACCCAGCTGTGGATTGGCGTCGTGGATGACGCCAGATCCGCCGACGTTGGGCGCGAAGCCAGGGGGATCCCAGGTGAGGGATTGAGGATTAGGTGGCAGGTCCGGGGTGCAATTGAGCTGTTTTTGCTTGTAGCCGTCAATGACCTTCTGCTCCGCGGTGGCTTGATCACCGCCATCGGGTGGCGGATCGGTGCGACACAGAGCGGCCGCGCCGCAGACGTTTTGGTGTGCATCGACGAGGGCCACGTCCTTGACGGGTGCGCCGAACGTCAGCACGAGCGCGACGATCAGTCCTGCAGGTGCGGCAAGGCCGGCGTAGTTGTCCATGTTCTCCCCCACAGCCCCTGCGGCTATTGGACCCTTACCAGGTCCTCGCCGGACGTGTAATAGAAACGAATATTCGAGCCCGTGATGCTTTCAGCGAGATATACGCCGAGCGGTTCGACCTCGTAGTAGTAGTGAACATTGCCCTGCGCATCCAGCGTCGTCGCGCACGAGTAGCCGGGCGCACCACACCGTTGCTTGACCGGTATGGCGAGGACGGCGAGCACCAGCACGAGAACGACCCCGATCATGACTGGGACCTTGCTCAGGGTGTGCCTCGTTTGCGCCGGACGCATCACAGGAGTGTAATCGCCGGGCACGACAATCAGCCGTTCGTGCGGTGTCAGGATGTTCACCATGACCGTGGTTATGGTGCATGGCAATCCCGAGACCGACGCCATCTGGGGGCCGTTGGTCGATGCCCTTGGGCGCACCGATGTGGTGCGGCTGTCGCCGCCGGGATTCGGGGCTCCAGTGCCGGTGGACTTCGCGGCGACGTACCTGGCCTACCGCGACTGGCTTGAGGGTGAGTTGGCGCAAATCGACGAACCGGTCGACGTCGTCGGGCACGACTGGGGCGGCGGCCACGTGGTGAACGCGGTGATGCATCGACCGGACCTCGTGCGCAGTTGGGTCAGCGATGCCGTCGGGCTGTTCGACCACGACTATGTCTGGCATGACCTCGCGCAGGTGTGGCAGACCCCGGGCGATGGCGAACAACTGGTCGACACGCTGTTCGGCGGCACGCTTCGGGATCGCTCGGCACAGATGGAGGCGTTAGGCATCCCCGCGGACGTCGCGACGTCGATCGCCGCGGCGCAGGGCCCGGAGATGGGTCGCGCGATCCTGTCGTTGTACCGCTCGGCGCGCCAGCCGGCGATGGCTGAAGCCGGCCGCACTCTGGAGAAGGCCGCAACCCGGCCTGGACTTTCGTTGCTGCCCACCGACGATCCATACATCGGCCCCGCGGATAACCGGCGCCGCGCCGCCGACCGGGCAGGGGCCCGCACCGAGGTGTTCGACGGACTCGGGCACTGGTGGATGGTGCAGGATCCGGCGCGCGGTGCGGCGGCTCTGACCCGCTTCTGGGAATCGGTTGGCTAAACGCCTTCGAGTTCGATCTCGAAGGCCGACAAATATTCGGCGAAAATGGGTTCGAGGTCGTTCCGGGTCAAGCCGGTCCCGTCGAGCGAGTACGGCTGAACCCCGAAGCGGTCCTGCGGATTTCGTTCGAGCCAAGCGAGCATGGACTGCTCCGTCGGGGCATTCAGTTCGTCGCCGGCCCAGTCATACAGCGAGCGCACTACGCGGATGGGGTCGCGCATGAGGGCCGCATAGTGCAGGTCGAAGAACCGGTCGTGGCCAATGCGTTCGCGAGCTTTCAGCGGCCGGGTGATGTGTGCGCGCAACTGGCGCAACACATTCGACACGATGTCAGCGGTGTCGATCTCACAGCCGAGAACCCCCCGGGACAGGTAGTTCAACCGCAGAAACGATGCGGTGGCCTTGAATGGGTCGCGGTGTGCCCACACGATGCGCACGTCGGGAAATGTCGCCAAGAGTGCCTCGATGTGCACCGCATGCGACGGCATCTTGAGCGACCAGGTGCCGGGGGCACGAGACTGCAACAGCTGCAACACCGACCGCTCGTAGGCGTAGGCGCTTGTCATGTCGGTCTCCAGGAGCCAATCCGCGTAAGCCGAGTTGGGCATGAACGCCTCCCAGAGATAGGACTTGAAATCCTGGTTCTGCACGAATACGCACTCGGTTGGTCCGTCGGCCTCATCCCAATGCACCATCGGGATGTTGGCCGCCTTGAGCCCTTCGGCGAGGATCTCGAGTTCCGCCTTCTTTTTCAGGCAGCGTGGATCGGCGCGCAGCGACTCGTGCGTCGAGGGCGGCACCGAGTTCTCGGCCTCCCAGGTCAGGAGCGATCGCCGTTGTGGATCTTGGTCGAGCAGATAGCTCGCCAGCGACGTGCCGGTACGTGGCAGCCCAAGGATCACCAGCGGTCGCTCCACCCGTTCCTCGGCGACCTCGGGGTGTCGCCTCAGGTAGTCGACGACGCGCAGGCGGTTCCACAGCGCGTCGACAAACTGGCCGTACACGAAGTCGCGGCCGCCGGGATTGACTCCCGGCGTGGATTCGACGCTGTCGACGAGCAACTGAAGGCCCTCGCGCCACGAATCACCGCCGAAGTCGTCGAGACCGGCACGCTCGCAAGCGCGGCGCACGAGTTCGTCAGACCGCGGACCCCACTGCGATGAGAGTGATGGGTGTGTTGTCGCCATGCCCGACCAGACTATACGTCCGCGTGGAACAAATGTTAGGTTGTCGACGGAACCCTTCTCGAGGAGGCCGGCTCGATGGCGCAATCCTTAGATGCGCTCGTCAGACAAGGTGAGGCCGATCAGGATGCCGTCGACCTCGGCGACGGAATCTTCATGTCCAAGAACATCGCCAACAGTTACCTGGTAACCACTGCCGAGGGCGACGTGTTGATCAACACCGGCACCGATTTCGAGGCGAACGCGATCAAGGCGCGGTTCGCTCGGGTGAGCAAGCGGCCATTAAAGGTCATCACTTTCACCCAGGGGCATCCCGACCACGTCGGGGGGTGGGATTTGTTCCACACGGCCGGTGTGGAGACGATCGCCCAGGCGAACCATCGCGACGTGCGTGAGTACTGGCGACGCCTGCATCCCTTCTATACCCAGCGCATCATGGTGCTCTGGGGTGCGGTCATGGATGTCGAGGCGAGGGCGATGAAGCTGCCGCCGGAACCCGCGCTCACCACAACGTTCATCGACAGCCACACATTCGAACTCGGCGGTCGGCGGTTCGAGCTCTACGCGACGCCCGGCGGCGAGACCACCGACGCCCTCGTCGTCTGGATGCCAGATCACCGCACCGTCTTCATCGGCAACTTGATGGGGCCGTTCTTCGGCCACGTGCCGAATCTATACACGTTGCGGGGCGACAAGATTCGTAGCGCCATGGCCTTCATCCACTCGGTCGACAGAGTCATCGCGCTGGAACCGGAAATGCTGATCAACGGACACGACGTATTCCGCGGTGCCAACGACATTCGGCAGACCATGACCAAGGTGCGTGACGCTACCGCGTATCTGCGCGACCGAACCATCGACGGAATGAACGCCGGCAACGACCTTTGGACGTTGATGCGCGCAGTCACGCTTCCACCCGAACTCGCACTGCCCCAGGTGCACGGCAAGGTGCCGTGGATCGTGCGGGCGATTTGGGAGGAGCACGTCGGATGGTTCCGCTACGAGTCGACCACCGAGCTCTACGACACTCCACCATCGGCGGTTTGGCCAGACATCATCGAATTAGCCGGCGGCACAAGCGCACTCGCTGACCGTGCGCGTACCCACCTCGAGGATGGACGCGCACTGCAGGCGCTTCACCTCACCGATATGGTCCTTGCCCATTCACCGGGCGACCCCGCTGCCTTGCAGATAAAGCGCCGCGCACTCGAATGGCTACTGACGAACAGCGGCCGCGAGAACTTCAGCGAGGTGCAGTGGCTCGAGCAGGCCTTAGGCAAACCCTGAAGACCACCAGAACCCCGGAAACTGAGGAAACCCAGTGAAGCCAGACAATCTCTACCACAGCGGCATCGTCGTCGACGACCTCGACGCAACCCTGGACTGGTTCACCAAAGTGGCCGGCTACCGCTGGACGGACGTAGTCGAGGTGGATCAGGCCGCCCAGACCCCCGACGGCGAGCTGACCATACCGATGCGGATTGCGTATTCGGGTAGCGCGCCGCGTGTTGAGATCCTGCAGACCGTACCGGGCACTGTCTGGGTTCCGGCGGATTCGGGCGTACACCATCTGGGCTACTGGTCCGACGACGTCGAGGCTGACCTGGCGACATTGGAGGCCAATGGCATGCGGTATGAGGTCAAGTCGTACAACCCGGACGGATCCGGGACGCTGCTGTGGGCCTACTGCAAGGGGCCAACCGGACCGCGCATTGAGCTGGTGAGTCGGGCGATGGCGCCCTTTATCGAATATTGGTGGTCGACGGCTCACGGCGGGTCTGAACGGCCTTGACGCTGGCTGCACCGATCTTCGGGCGGAGGTGCGGAGGTTATGTTCTCGATCGAGATCAGCCTGCTCACCCGGGAGCGAATGTCGCCTCGCGCGTTCCGGGCAGTAAGTGAGAGCGTCTTAGTATCTGCTGATGACGACCGCACCTGAACAGTTCTCCACCCATGGTCCAGGCGGCGTTCGCATCGTGTCTGATCGCCTGGGCGATCCGCAGGCGCGGGCCGTCGTGTTCCTGCACGGCGGCGGGCAGACGCGCCGATCATGGGCCCGGGCTGCCGCCGCCGTCGCGAGCCGTGGGTGGCAGGCCGTCACGATCGACCTGCGGGGCCATGGCGACTCGGACTGGTCGAGCGAAGGCGACTACCGTGTCGTCAGCTTTGCGCGCGATGTCGAAGAAGTGCTGCGCAATCTGCCCGCGCGACCGGTCCTGGTGGGTGCATCTCTGGGTGGCTTCACCTCGATGCTGCTGGCGGGCGAGGTCTCGCCGGGCATTGCCAGCGCGGTCGTGTTGGTCGACATCGTGCCGAACATGGAGCAATCCGGGGCGAATCGGATACACAACTTCATGGCCGACCGGGTCGAATCGGGGTTCGGTTCGCTCGACGAGGTCGCGGACGCGATCGCGGAGTACAACCCACATCGGCCCCGACCGACTGATTTGGATGGACTGACCGCTAACCTGCGCCGCCGGGGCGATCGCTGGTACTGGCATTGGGATCCCCAGTTCATCAGCGGCGCCGCGCCGCATCCCCCCTTTGAGATCACCGACGCCGATCGCATGCACGCTGCCGTCGAGGCAATCGTGTGCAGCGGCGTGCCGATGCTGTTGATCCGGGGTCAGGTGAGCGACCTCGTCAGCCAGGAACGCGCTGACGAATTTCTCGCGCGCTTCCCGCAGGTCGAGTTCACCGATGTTCGCGGCGCCGGGCACATGGTCGCCGGCGACCGCAACGACATCTTCGCCGGCGCTGTACTGGATTTCCTCGCCCGTCACCTCGACGCCGGTTAGCAAACTCGCGTCGACCGCGCGCCATCGGCAGCGCTGCCGTGGGATGATCCAGCCTTGGTCGACTGGTCCTAATATTTGTTCCGAGTGCCTGGTTAGGCGTGTGACGAGGGCGTTGCCGTCGGCAGGAGAAACCCTTTTCGCGCTGTTACCATGCTGCCCTACACAAGGAGAGGGGCGGCGTGACCATGCCTTGGTTGCGAGGGTTAGGGCTGGTTGTTGCTGTGGTCGTGGCAGCCACGGTGTCGGCGAACCCGGCACAGGCAGAGCCGGGTGTGACGCCGGGCATGAAGGTCGAGGCGATAAACAGCGCGTGCACAGCGGGTTTCGCGGCTCAAGGCAACGACGGCAGCTATTACCTCATGACGAGTGGACACTGTGACCCGCACAACGGTTCGGTGTGGTCCTACGGGAATCACGTCCAGCTCGGCAGGATCACCGTCAGCGAGCACGACGGCGACGCGCGGGACGCCGCCATCATCATGCTCGATCCACGCCTCGGCCCGCCCCGAGGCGACATCGGCGGCCGGTATTTCGTTCGGGATGTGTTGAGCGCCACGCAAATTCAGCGCGGCATGCCGTTCTGCAAGATCGGGGCGGTCACCGGTGAAACCTGTGGCGCCGTCAAAGACGTGCAGGGCGACGTGGTCGAAGCCAGCGTGTTCAGCCTCAACGGCGACAGTGGCAGTCCCGGCTACGTGAAGAACCCGGACGGCACCGTGAGCGCTGTCGGCCTCTTGACGTCTTCGCCGGACGGAGACGACTACACGACGTACTTCTCACTGGTGAATCCACTGCTCAGCAAGTGGGGCTTGCGCATTCTTCCTTGACGATGACCGCTGGTCAGCAATCTGCGAACCTGCGGCGACGCCCCGATCAACGTTTGCGGATTGGGGAAAAGGGTACCCGGCGATGCGGCGTCGTGAGCGTCTGTCCGTAAGGGGCCGGTGGGGTCGGCCCGTGGTGTCGAGGCCAGGATGTATGAGTCAGCGACACCAGCGACACGAAGGAGAGCAGCAATTGTGAAGCGTGGGATCGTGGTCGGCGCAGCGGGCGTGGCGGTAGTGGTCGCGGTGTGTGCCGGCTGTTCGAGCAACAAGTCGAGCACGGGTGCGTCATCGAGTTCGGCGGCGGCCGCGGCGGCCGGCCCGCAGGTGATTGTCGACGGTCAGCAGCAGACCATCACCGGCCAGGTCACCTGCACCTCGGCCAACGGCAACACCACCATCGGCATCGGTGACGCGACGGCCGGAGTCGGCGCGGTGGTCAGCAATGACAATCCGCCCATCGTCCACTCGGTCGGACTGGGCAGCGTCAACGGCGTCACGCTCGGTTTCTCCGACGCCGCTCCGAATCAAGGAGCCAACGCTGGTGCCGCGATAAGCGGCAAGTCCTACGCAATCAAGGGCACCGCGTCGGGCGTCGATATGAGCAACCCGCAGCAGCCGCAGCAGGTGACCAAGTCATTCGAGTTGGACGCGACCTGCCCGTAGTGCAGGCGATCGATACCCGAGAAGGAACTCAGCTATGTCTATGAAACGTGTCGTCAGCGCGGCGGCGGTCGCGGCGGGCGTCGGTATCTCCGCGATGACGCTGAACCCGGGGTTCGCCAACTCCGCTCCGCTGGACCCTCCGCCCCCCTGCCCGAACTGCCACGGTGGTGGCAGCGGTGGTGGTGGCGGCGGTGGAGGCGGGAATCCGGGCAGCCCCGGCGGCGCACCGGGCGGCGGCTCACAGAACCCGCATGCCCCAGAGACTCCGCAAACCACTGCGCCGCCGGCCACCCAAAGCACGGAGCCGCCGGCGACGCACAGCACCGCGCCGCCGTCCTCACAAAGCACGGCGCCGCCGTCCTCGCAAAGTCCGCAGCCTTCGTCGCAAAGCCCGGAGCCTTCACCGGCGCGGGGCAGTGAGCCACCGAGATCGGAAACCACGGCTCCGAGCACGCAAACGACGCCACCGAGTGCGCAAACTACCTCGCCGGCGAACGGACACACCACAGAGCCGTTCAACCGGCCAGCGCGCCCGGTCCTCAATCCCCCGAGCACGCAGCCTCCGCACCCGCCGTACGTTCCGCGCCAGGACTTGGTCACTGCCAGCGTGCAAATCGGCGGCCCGGCGGGCGCGAATGTCCAATTCAGCATCGTGGGCCGCGGGGCGCCCCCTCCGCCACCGCAGCGTGGGCACGGCTGGAACGACGGCCCGGCTCCTGGCCACCCGCCGCCCAACTGGGAGGGCCCGCCGCCTCAGGGTGGGTGGGACGGCCCGCCGCCTCCCGGTGGCTGGAACCGCCCGTGGGTGGACAGGCCGCCGCGCGACCGGGACGTCGCTCGAGCGGATTTCGGCCCGTTTGGTTATGACACCTTTACCGTCATTCCGGTCTTCAACTGGCAGTACGGCGGCTGGGGCTTCTGGTACTTCGGTGTCTGGATTCCGCTCTACTGAAGCGCGCCGGTCCGTCCGCGGTTGAGCTAGTCACGTTCAACCGCGCCTGTTCAGGGAGCCGCCCCGACGCTGTGGTCGGGGCGGCTTCTTTCTGACGAAAACCGAGATGCTGACGAAAACCGAGATGCTGGTTGCTACTGCGGGTGGGCCGCCAGGTAGTCCCCGACCGGGATCGGTGACGATTCGGCATAACCGATGGGTAGCACCACGTCGCCGGCGGTCGTGTTGTAGTAGACGTCCCACCGATGGTAGGCGGCGAACGCAGCGGGATCGGCTGCGATGACCGCGGCGTATTGGTCGACCGCTTGCACGTATTCGTGCGCGTGGTTGTACTGGAAGACGGCGTGATCAGGATCGTTGGCGAACCCGTTAGCGGCGAGGTAGCGACCTGCCGCCATGATGCTGTCGCGGGGTGAGTCGATATCGCCGCCCTGGCCGTAGGAAGCGAACGTCGACGGTAAGAACTGCATCGGGCCTTCCGCGCCGGCGGTGCTGACGCCGACGATGCTGCCGAAGTGGGTCTCGACGAAATTGATCGCGGCCAGGTAATTCCAGCCGACGCCGGAATCAGCCTCCGCCGCGTGGTAGTAACCCACGAGCTCGTCGGCCGGAGCTGGAGGCTCGATGCGCCACGCAGGCAGCGTGTCCTTGACGTGTGCCATCGCGGTGAGCTGCCGCCGGGCATCGACGTTGCGGTCGTAGACATCGATTAACGCCGGTGGGATTCGCGGTCGTGTGGTCGCATCCCATTCGGGGTGCCGCCCGATAGCGCGGTAGGCCGCCTGCTCACGCCGTGCCGCCGCTTCCAGCGCCGGCTCGGCGGTCGCCGGGTCACGCAGTGCCTGTTCGTCGGCGACAAGGTCGTCGGCGAGCTGTGCGGGGTCGGACGCCAGCTGAGGCTGCGCGCCCTCTGGCGGCCTCGGCGCGGCGGCCACCGTTCGTGACGCGAGCGGTGTGGCAGCGACCGTGGTCGCGGGTGGGGCGGCCGCTGGAGTTGTCGGCGCCGTCGGGGCCGTACAGCCGACGAGCGCCACCATGATTGGGCCCAGGACGCACGCGACCGCCGGCCGCATCGGGGCGGCGACCACGCGGTTACGGCTCACTGGCTTCACTTCCGTCGAGCGCCTGAATTCCTGCGGCTGGTGAGCCGCAGCGAGTCCTTCGTATCGGACGATATGACATCGATGCGGCGGCGGCTATCAGTAGTTCAAGGTGACGCCGAAACCCGACAAGCACTTACTGCTGCAGCTGGCTCGAACGTTCGTCTGCGACATCGCCATCGGGGTTCTTCATGGTGACCATGTCCCACGCACGTGCTGGCCCAGGGGAGTACCAAACAGACCACAGCGTGAGGTACGCCAGCCCGAAGAAAGCCACAACCGCCAGCGCCACACCGGTCGACGGGACGTACGCGAAGGGCGAACGCACCCAATGGAGCGTCGTCGCCGCCACCGCGCCGGGCTTGTATACCAGGGCTTGTGACAACGTCGTGACACTCTCAAACTGGTTGATATGCGGGACCGCGAGACGATCGACTCAGAATTGCGGCGCATCGCTGTTGGGCGCCGATCGATTCGCGAGCAGGGCGGTCAGCCGTCGTCCCGAGAGGCCGACGAACTGCTCGACGAGCTCCTGGCCCGCAGCGCCGGGGCGTCTGACACCGATCCGGTGAAAGCGCATGAAACTGAGGGTGCCGTCGGCACCTGGTCGCGGGGCAACAAAACCGGCACCGCGCCTCGCCGACGTAAGGGTGCGCTGCGCCGCTTGGGCCTCGTCGCAGCGTTGCCGCTATCTCTGGTAGCTGTCGTCGCCGCGGCGGTGGTGATGTTCGCGGTCCACCACCACGATTCATCGGCGCAGCCGACGGAAACCCCGCCGTCGGCCGCGCCGCCCAAACCGATTGCGCCGGATATACCCGCTCCGCGGATTGACATTGTCGACGCGGCGTTCATCGCCGCGCTGAAACACGAAGGCGTGCCGGTTCCCAGCCAGGAATACGTGACGACGCAAGGCCACGCGGTCTGCGACTTCCTAGCGCACCAACCCAACTTCGCTGATGCGGTCGGATACGTGCAGCGATCGTCGATATGGGACGCCAATCAAAGCGCCGACTTCACCGCAGGTGCCATCGTTTCTTACTGCCCTCAATCTCAACCTGCGGCCCCGGACCAGATGCAGCCCGCGTATCAGAATGCTCTCTCTGATCTGCAAGCCATCCAGGGGAAACTGCAAGGCATCCAAGGGGATTTGCAAGGAATCCAGGGAGATCTGGAAGGCATCCCAGGCCACCCCTAATCCTGGTCATCGCCTTCGTCCGGCTGGGGCAATTACTGCGTCGAGCCCCCTGTCAGGATTGAACTGACGACCGCTCGCTTACAAGGCGAGTGCTCTACCACTGAGCTAAGGAGGCCGGTAAATCGCTGCCAGCCTAACCGGTCACTCGTCGCCCTCGATGACACGCGTTGAGCGCACCTGCTGTGACGACGAGCGGGGACGGCGGCCGGGGATCGGGATGAGGTCGGTGATGTTGGTCAGCGGGTTGACCAACGACGAGAGCGAGTTGACGGCATCTTGGAGCCTGGAAATGGTGGGTTCCAATGCTTCCATCCCAGGCGTCAGCCGGGCCAGGGTGTCCGCCGCGTCGGCTAGCTGATTCAGGGGACCGTTCTTGGCGGTCAGCCTGTCGACCACGCCGCCCTCGGCGAGCAGCCGCACCGCCAGGCCGTCCTCAGCGAGCAGCCGATCGATCAACCCGTCCTCGGCCAGCAGCTGATCGACTAGGCCGCCGGGCTGCAGCGCCTGCTGCAGCCCCCCACCCTCCGCCGTCAGCCGGTCAAGCAAACCGCCGTCCGACGTGAGCATGTCGACCACCCCGCCCGGCCGCAGCAATCGATCCATCGGCCCGTCGGGAGCAACGGCGCGTCCCAGCGGCGCGTCGTCGTCAAGCAGCCGCGCCAGTCGGTTGGCGCGAATGATCGTGTCTTCGATTCCGAGCATCGAAGCCACCGCTCCCGTCGCGGAGTCGCCCTCGACTCCACCAAGCGCTCGCTGCGCCACCCCCACCGCCACCGAAGCGATGTTCAAGCTCGCGTCCGCGGCGGCGAGCCCTAGGCGCGCCGGCGCAGTCGCAAGAGACACGATGCCTTTCGCGAAATTCATAGTTCTGAGTCTATGCACAGCGCGCCCTGCAAAAGCCGTATCGTTCCAAGCTGATGCAATGATTGCTGGCAGACTGTTAGCAGACGACTGGCACCGAGCTTTCAGGAATCCCACAAGGTTTGGGAAGGTAGCTTTCAGCAAAGGACGGAAGTGTGACCTCATGACAGCGGCTATCTCTAGCGAAACCAAGCCCGAGGCTCGGGTGCTCGTGGTCGACGACGAGGCCAACATCGTTGAGCTGCTCTCCGTCAGCCTCAAATTCCAAGGTTTCGAGGTCTATACCGCAACCAACGGGGCACAGGCACTGGATCGCGCCCGTGATGCCCGCCCCGACGCGGTGATCCTCGACGTGATGATGCCCGGGATGGACGGCTTCGGGGTGCTGCGGCGGCTCCGCGCCGACGGCATCGACGCTCCCGCGCTGTTCCTGACGGCCCGCGACTCCCTGCAGGACAAGATCGCGGGCCTGACCCTGGGCGGCGACGACTACGTGACGAAGCCGTTCAGCCTCGAGGAGGTAGTCGCCCGGCTGCGGGTCATACTTCGGCGCGCCGGCAAGGGCGGCGCGGAACCGCGAAACGCACGCCTGGCGTTCGCCGATATCGAGCTCGACGAAGAGACCCACGAAGTATGGAAGGCCGGCGAACCGGTCTCGCTGTCCCCGACCGAATTCACGCTGCTGCGCTACTTTGTGATCAACGCCGGCACGGTGCTCAGCAAGCCGAAAATTCTCGACCACGTCTGGCGGTACGACTTTGGTGGCGACGTCAACGTCGTCGAGTCCTACGTGTCGTATCTGCGCCGCAAGATCGACACGGGAGAGAAACGGCTGCTGCACACTTTGCGTGGTGTGGGTTATGTGCTGCGGGAGCCGCGCTGAGCCTGCGCTCAGCACTCGGCGAGATGGCAGAGCGGTAGCGAAGAGTACGAGGATGGCCAATCAAGTTCGGCGCGGGTTGCCGCTGCGGGTGGGTCTCGTGGCGGCCACCCTGCTTTTGGTGGCGTGCGGTCTGGCGGTCTCGGGGGTCGCAGTCACCTCGATCCTGCGTCACAGCCTGGTCAGCAGGATCGACCAGACGCTGGTCGACGCATCACGCAGCTGGGCATTGGCCCCGCGGCGGCAGTCGGCGCCCCCGTATGAAGGCCCGGACCCGGGCCGGCCGCCGTCGAAGTTCTACGTCCGCGGCGTCGGCACCGACGGCACCCCGTTTACCGCCATCAACGACCGCAACGCCGAACCGGCACTGCCGCCCGACAACGACGTGGGCCCCTACCCGACGACGCTGCCCTCGGTCAACGGCTCCGACATTCAGTGGCGCGCGGTGTCGGTGCGCGGCCCACACGGCCTGACGACTGTGGCGGTGGACCTGTCCGACGTCCAGCACACGCTCACCTCGCTGGTCTGGTTGCAGATCGGCATCGGCGTGGCCGTACTCGTGGTGGTCGGGATCGCCAGCTTCGCCGTGGTGCACCGCAGCCTGCGGCCGCTGTCCGAGGTCGAACAGACCGCCGCAGCGATCGCTGCCGGCCAGCTCGATCGGCGGGTGCCCGAACGTGATCCCCGGACCGAGGTGGGCCAGCTTTCGTTGGCGCTGAACGGCATGCTGACCCAGATTCAGGAAGCGATGGCCTCGTCGGAGTCTTCGGCCGAGAAGGCCCGCAATTCCGAGGAACGGATGCGTCGGTT
>DASSGQ010000199.1:0-4044 GCA_035693385.1 Mycobacterium sp. | reverse complement strand
CGTCGCGGTGCCGAGTTTCAGCGGCAACTGGTCTGATCGCACCCGAGCACTGCCCGCATTGACCGCGGCAGCAATCGCTTAACTCCCAAGGCCCCCCGACACCGCCCCACTAGGCATCTGGCAAATCCGGGGCGATGTCATTTCCGGTCAGGCCTGCTCGGCTTGGGCAGCCTCGACGTCGAACGCCTTGACTTGTTGCACCAAGTCCTCCAGCGCCGCCGGCGGCAGGGCGCCGGCCTGGTTGAACACCAGCTTGCCCTTCTTGAAGGCCATCAGCGTGGGAATGGACCGGATCTGGGCGGCCGCAGCCAGCTGTGGTTCGGCTTCGGTGTCGACCTTGGCGTACACGACGTCGGGGTGCTTCTCCGAGGACGCCTTGAAGGTGGGCGCGAACTGGCGGCATGGCCCACACCAGGAGGCCCAGAAGTCGACGAGCACGATGTCGTTGCCCTCGATGGTCTCGTTGAACTGCTCAGCAGTGAGATCGCGTGTTGTCACAACCCGGCTAACGCATCGAGTCGGCGCGATGTTCCCGCGGGCTCGATGCGGCTCGGACCGCTGCTTGGCCGCCTATCGGTCGGCTTCGCTGGCTAAGCGAATTCCGGGCCTCCGAATTGCTCTATGGATCCGACAAGAACAAACAAACGTGACTGCGCATCACGATAGATCCTTCCGTTGCTGGCGCTTCACCTGGGAGGTGCGGGATGTCGTTCGTGATCGCTAGTACGGATCTTGTGTCGGATGCGGCCGGGAATCTGGCCCGCATAGGTTCGACGATCAGTGCCGCCAACTCGGCGGCGGCGACCCAGACGACCGGCGTGGCGGCCGCGGCCGGCGATGAGATATCGGCCGCCGCCGCGGCCTACTTCGGCGAGTACGGCCAGAACTTTCAGGCGGTGAGCGCGGAGATAACGGCGTTTCACGACCAATTTGTGCAGACCCTGCTCGGCGGCGCCCAGGCGTACTCCACCGCAGAGGCCGCCAACACCAACCCCTTGAAGCCGCTGTTCGACGTAATCAACGCGCCCAGCCGGGCGCTATTCAACCGTCCTTAGATCGGCAACGGCAACAACGGCGCGGCCGGCCAGGCCGGCGAGGACGGCGGAATCTTGTTTGGCAGCGGCGGCGCTGGTGGGGCCGGCACGGCCGCGGGCCAGACTGGCGGCAGAGGCGGCGACGCGGGGCTGCTTGGCAACGGCGGGCTCGGCGGTGCCGGCGCTCCCGGCGGCACCGGCGGCGGCGGCGGCAACGGCGGATTCCTTTATGGCAACGGCGGCGCCGGCGGCGCCGGATTCGCCGGCGGCGGTACCGGGGGCAGGGCATGGCTGCTGGGCACCGGTGGCCAAGGCGGGAACTCCCTCTCCTTCGGCAACGGCGGGGGTGGCGGCAACGGCGGGTTCTTCATCGGCAACGGCGGTGGCGGCGGCGACGGCGGAACGACCAGTAACGGCGGGATTGGCGGCCAGGCCGGGTTAATCGGCAACGGCGGGGATGGCGGCAGGGGCGGCACGGCGACCGGCAGCGGCGGCAACGGCGGCAACGCACTGCTGGTCGGCAACGGCGGCAACGGCGGAGGGGCCACGGCGGGCAGCACGCCCGGCACCGGCGGCAGTCGCGGCCTCCTGTTCGGCACCAACGGCGCGAACGGGTAGTGGCCGTAGTTACGCTTGCGTACGTTTTCCTTCCTCGGAGAAACTAAGGCGAATCAGCCTGAGCGGAGGGAATGGCAGTGGGCCACTACATCGCCAACGTCCGTGACATCGAGTTCAACCTGTTCGAGGTTCTCGACATAGGCGCCCTGCTCGGCAGTGGGGCCTACAGCGACCTCGACGAGGACACCGTGCGAACGATACTGGCCGAAGCGGCTCGCCTGGCGGAGGGCCCGGTCGCCGAAACCTTTGCCTTCGCCGACCGCAACCCGCCGGTATTCGACCCTGCCGAGCACACGATCAGCGTTCCGGACGAGTTGGCCAAGACCGTGGACGCGATCAAGGAGGCCGGGTGGTGGCGGCTGGGCCTGACCGAAGAGATCGGTGGCATGCCCGCCCCGCCACCGCTGGCCTGGGCGGTCACCGAAATGACCTTCTGCGCCAACCCCTCCGCGAGTTTCTTCAGCCTGGGCCCATTGATGGCTCAGGCGCTTTACGTCGAGGGCAACGAGCAACAGCGGCAGTGGGCCGCGATGGGCATCGAGCGCGGGTGGGAGGGCACCATGGTGCTCACCGAGCCCGACGCCGGATCCGACGTCGGCGCCGGCCGCGCCAAGGCCATCGCGCAACCCGACGGCACCTGGCACATCGAGGGCGTCAAGCGGTTCATCTCCGGCGGAGACGTGGGCGACACCGCGGAGAACATCTTTCACCTCGTACTGGCCCGACCCGAGGGCGCCAGTCCGGGCACCAAGGGGCTGAGCCTGTTCTACGTCCCCAAGTACTTATTCGACCCTGACACGTTCGAACTAGGTTCCCGCAACGGGGTTTTCGTCACCGGCCTGGAACACAAGATGGGCATCAAGTCCTCCCCGACGTGTGAATTGACTTTCGGCGCCACCGATGTGCCGGCCGTTGGCTATCTGGTCGGCGACGTGCACAACGGGATCGCCCAGATGTTCACCGTGATCGAGCACGCTCGCATGACGATTGGCGTGAAGGCCGCCGGCACCCTGTCCACGGGCTACCTCAACGCCCTGGCCTTCGCCAAGGAACGGGTGCAGGGTGCGGATCTCACCCAGATGTCCGACAAGACCGCGCCACGCGTCACGATCATCCACCACCCCGACGTACGTCGCAGCCTGATGACCCAGAAGGCCTATGCCGAGGGTCTGCGGGCGCTCTACATGTATGCCGCCGCGCACCAGGATGATGTTGTCGCACAACATGTTTCGGGCGCAGATCATGAGATGGCACACCGCGTCGACGACCTGCTGCTGCCGATCGTCAAAGGGGTGAGCTCGGAACGGGCCTACGAGATCCTGACCGAATCGCTACAGACGCTGGGTGGCTCCGGCTTCCTGGTCGACTATCCGCTGGAGCAGTACATCCGCGATTCCAAGATCGATTCGCTGTACGAAGGCACCACCGCCATTCAGGCGCTGGACTTGTTCTTCCGCAAGGTCGTCCGCGACCGGGGTGAGGCGCTGCGGTTTGTGACCGCCCAGATCAGCGACACCATCGACAGCTGCAACGACGCACTCAAACCGGAAGCCGAGCTGCTGCAGACCGCGCTGGACGACGTGCTGGCGATGACGGCAGCGCTGACCGGATACCTCATGTCCGCCACGCAACACCCGACCGAGATCTACAAGGTGGGGCTCGGATCGGTGCGATATTTGCTGGCGGTGGGCGACCTGCTCATCGGCTGGCGGTTGCTGGTGCAAGGCGGGATCGCACAGGCCGCCCTGGACAACCTGGCAAACGGCAACGGCGCCAAGAAGGACACGGCGTTCTATCAGGGCAAGGTCGCGACCGCGGCGTTCTTCGCCAGGAACATGCTGCCGAAGCTGACCGCGCAGCGCCGGGTACTCGAGGCTCTCGACGACGACGTGATGCGCATTTCCGAAAGCGCGTTCTAGACGGCCGAATACACATTCCAATACACATAGGTCGGGCACAGCTCCAGCGGGTACAACCGGTCGTCGGGCCATCCGACGATTGGAGAAATGTTGTTATCTGTCAGCTCTCGCATGCCACGGCTCACCCGTTTCGCGGTGCTCGCGGCGACCGGGGCCGCCACGCTGTCCATCGCGGCGTGCGGCTCGTCGACCACATCGAGTCCCGCATCGAGTCCCACGGCGCCGAGTTCCAGCACGAGCCCTCCAGGGGCCTCAGCGACCACTTCGCCGCCGGCGAACGGCCAAGCGCACGTCAGCGGGCTGATCGCGTCCGTGTCGGGCAACGCAATTCAGGTCACCCAGCGGGACAACGGCAGCGCGACGGTGGACTTCACCCCGTCGACCAAGGTCACCGAGGTCACTCCGGCCGCGCTGACCGACGTCACCACGGGCAGCTGCGTCACCGTGCGGCCCAGCCGCGACGAGTCTGAGGG
>DASSGQ010000198.1:0-9091 GCA_035693385.1 Mycobacterium sp. | reverse complement strand
AGCAGCAGAGTCGAGGAGGTGACGAAAATGGCTTCTGCAAAGTCGGTTTCGCGAGTGGTCGCGTTGGAAGAGGCGTTTGTTCACCAGCGAGTCTGGGATTTGTTTCCCCCGCCGTTGCAGCGCAGATATCAGCCCGTCAGGGCCCGGCTCAGCGACGTCGGAGCCGGGCGAATTCGTCTCATGGACGCGGGGGGAATCGACGTGCAGGTGCTCTCACTGGTTCAGCCCGGTGTCCAGATTCTCGCGGACGACGAGGCCGAATTGGCGGTTGCCGTGAGCCGCGAAGTCAACGACTGGCTGGCCGATGCGATCGCCGCGTATCCGGCGCGGTTCGCGGGCTTTGCCACGCTGCCGACCCAGTCCCCGCCGCACGCCGCCGACGAGTTGCAGCGCACCGTGCGCGATCTCGGGTTCGTGGGTGCGCTGATCAACGGACACACCAACGGGCGTTACCTTGACGACCCGACGTTCGACCCACTGTTGGCCAGAGCCGCATCCTTGGGCGTCCCTATCTACATTCATCCCACCGATCCGCCGGCGGCGGTGTCGGACGTGTATTACGCGCCTTTCGGTTCTGCCCTCGTACCGACTTGGGGCTGGCCGGTGGAAACCGGAACGCACTTACTGAGGCTGATCTGCGCGGGAGTGTTCGACCGGCACCCCGATTTGAAGATCATCGTCGGACACATGGGAGAGCTGCTTCCCTACTGCTTCACCCGGCTCAACGCAGGGCTCACGATGGCAGGCTGGTTGCTCGCGGCCGAATCGGGCAATCAGGATGAGCCGCACACCGTAATGCGCAACACCGTCGGCTACTACCTGCGAAAGAACGTGTTCATCACCAGCAGCGGCGTGTTCGACGTGCCGGTGTTCGACTGTGCCCGAGCGATGTTGGGGCTGGACAATCTGATGTTCTCCGTCGATTACCCGTTCCAGGACAACTTCGCCGCGACGGAGTTCCTCCAGCGATGCGACCTCTCCCCCGACGACCGGGAGCGTTTCGCTCACCACACCGCGGAAGTTCTTCTGGGACTTGGCAATCGGCCACAGTCCGTCCGCCCGGCAGGAGCCGTTCTGGGCGATGCCTGGTACAGGTTGCGGTCCCGCGTCCAATCGAAGGTGGGCCGTGCGCTGATTTCGGCCCTGGTCAGGTAGTCCTGAATTCAGGCCAAGAACTCCTCGGCCGCGGCGACAACCCGCTCGCGGTCACGCGCCACCAGGCCGATCCGGGTCCGCCGATCCAGGATGTCGTCGACCTGCAGCGCGCACTCGTGCGTCACTGCGTATTCGAACTCCCCTCGCGTGACGTCGATGCCCTCTGCGACGGGGTCGCCGGGCCGGTCACAGGTGGCGGTGGCGATGACGTTGGACGCCTCGGCCCCGTAGCGCGCCACCAGTGACGCCGGCAACCCGGCGGCCCTTGCTGCGAACGGTGCGGGGTTGGCCGGTGCCCCGATCAGCGGCAGATTGCGGGTCCGGCAGTCGCCGGCGTGCAGGTGCCGCAGGCTGATCGCACGATCCAGGACATCCTGTGCCATGTAGCGGTATTCGGTCAGCTTGCCGCCGATCACGCTGATGACGCCCGACGCCGACTCGACGACGGCGTGCTCACGCGACACGTCTGCGGTGCGGCCGTCGAAACCAGCACCGCCGGCATCGATCAGCGGCCGCAGACCGGCGTAGGCGCCGATCACGTCGGTGGTCGCCAACGCGGTCCCCAACGCGGTGTTCACCGTGTCGAGCAGAAAGGTGATCTCGTCGGTGGACGGCTCGGGCACGTCGGGAATCGGGCCGGGAGCGGCTTCGTCGGTCAACCCCAGATAGACCCGGCCCAGTTGCTCAGGCATGGCGAACACGAAGCGGTTGAGTTCGCCGGGAATCGGAATCGTCAGCGCCGCGGTCGGATTGCCGAAGGCCGCCGCAGCGAAGACGAGATGGGTCCCGCGGCTGGGCCGCAGCCGCAACGAGCCGTCGATCTCGCCGGCCCACACCCCGGCCGCGTTGATGACGGCACCGGCCGAAACATCGAACGACTCTCCCGTGCGCTGATCGGTCAGCCGCGCCGACGTTCCCGAGGCTTCGGACGCCGCGAGGTACGTGAGAATCCGGGCGCCGTGCTGGGCCGCGGTGCGCGCAACCGCGGTGACCAGTCGGGCGTCGTCGATCAATTGTCCGTCGTAGGCCAGCAATCCACCGTCCAGGCCATCTCGTAGAACCGTGGGAGCCATCTCCACCACGTGGCGCGCCGAGACCCTCCGCGACCGCGGCAGTGTCGACGACGGCGTGCCCGCCAGCATCCGCAGCGCGTCGCCGGCGAGGAATCCGGCCCGCACCAAGGCGCGCTTGCCGTGACTCATCGACGGCAGCAACGGAACCAGCTGTGGCATCGCGTGCACGAGATGAGGGGCGTTGCGCGTCATCAGGATTCCGCGCTCGATCGCGCTGCGCCGGGCGATTCCGACGTCGCCGGTCGCCAGGTAGCGCAGCCCGCCGTGGACGAGCTTGGAACTCCAGCGACTGGTCCCGAACGCCAGATCGTGTTTTTCCACCAGCGCGACCCGCAGGCCTCGGGACGCGGCATCCAGGGCGATCCCGGCGCCGGTGATGCCGCCGCCGATCACGAGGACGTCGAGTGGCTGGCCGTCGGCGAGGGCCGTCAGGTCGGCCGCACGGCGCGCGGCGTTGAGGGCAGCGGTGTTCACGCTAGGTATCCGTTCAGCGAGTAGGCGAGTTCGGTGGCCAGCGCGTCGGCGTCGAGGATCGGCCGGACGATCTGTTCGGACTGAATGGTCGACTGAGTGATCAGCAACACCACGGTGGCCATCTGCAGGGGGTCGCCGGCGCGGACGCTGCCGTGTCGCTGTGCCACCCGCAGCCGCTCGGCCAGGGCGTCGATCAACATCTGCTGGCTGGCGCCAAGGCGTTCGGTGATGTAGATCGGTGCCAGCTGCGAATGCAGCACCGACATGACCAGCTCGTCCCGACGCAGCAGATCCGCGACCGTAACAATCTGTCGCACAAGCGATTCCCGGTCATCCCCGAGCAGCGGCGCATCGCGCATCACGCCGGTGATGCGCTGAGTCAACAACGCCGCCACGATCGACTTCGTGTCGGGCCAGCGGCGGTACACGGTCGGCCTGCTCACCCCCGCGCGTCGCGCGATCTCGGCGAGGGTCACCCGGTCGACGCCGAAATCAACGACACAGCTGGCCGCCGCGGCCAGGATCCGGTCGCCGGTGTCCGACGGTACGTTACTGATTGACAGCATGTGTAATACTGTAACGCATGACGCACCCCGAGGCTCCCCTTCCGCCGATGAAATGGAACGCGTGGGGAGATCCCGCCGCGGCCAAGCCGCTTTCCGAGGGCATCCGCTCGTTGCTGAAGCACGCTGTGGGCCTGCAGGATTCCGACAAGGCCCAGCTCGACGCCGACCAGGTGCGGCTGCGCCCGTCGGCGCTGGCGCCGGCGGATCGGGCCGCGCTGGCCGCGATCGTCGGCGCCGAGTACTGCCGCACCGACGATCCCGATCGATTGCTGCACGCCGGCGGCAAGTCCACCATCGACCTGCTGCGGCGCAAGGACTCCGGAGTGCAGGACGCGCCCGACGCCATCCTGCTGCCCGGCACTGAGGACGACGTTGCCGCGGTACTGCGTTACTGTTCCGAGCACGAGATCGCCGTGATCCCGTTCGGCGGCGGCACCAACGTCGTGGGTGGGCTCAATCCGAGCCGGGGTGAGTTCGCCGCTGTGGTCTCACTCGATTTGCGCCGCTTCGATCGGCTCATCTCCCTGGACGAGGTGTCCGGCCAGGCGGTTTTCGGCGCCGGCGTCACCGGTCCCGACGCCGAACGTTTGCTCGGCGAACGCGGCTTCTCGCTCGGGCATTTCCCGCAGAGCTTCGAGTACGCCACGATCGGCGGCTTCGCGGCGACACGGTCGTCCGGCCAGGACTCTGCCGGCTACGGGCGGTTCAACGACATGGTCCGCGGACTGCGGATGATCACGCCCGTGGGCACGCTGGATGTGGGCCGGGGACCCGAGTCGGCCGCGGGTCCCGACCTGCGGCAGCTGGTGATCGGGTCGGAGGGCACCTTCGGGGTCATCACGCAGGTCCGGTTGCGCGTGCACCGGGCCCCCGAAGCCGTCCGCTACGAGGCGTGGTCGTTTCCCGATTTCGGGACGGGGGCTGCGGCCCTGCGTGCCGTCACACAAAATGCGACCGGCCCCACCGTCATTCGGCTCTCCGACGAGGCCGAGACGGGAGTCAACCTCGCCACTACCGAGTCGATCGGCGAAAACCAGGTCACCGGCGGGTGCCTGGGAATCACCGTGTTCGAGGGCACCAAGGAACACGTCGAGAGCCGGCACGCCGAGACCAGCGCACTGCTGGCGGCCCATGGCGGCACATCGCTGGGCGAAGCGCCGGCCCGAGCGTGGGAGCGGGGCCGGTTCGGCGCGCCGTATCTGCGCGACTCGCTGCTGTCGGCGGGCGCACTCTGCGAAACCCTCGAGACCGCCACCGATTGGTCTAACGTTCCCGCGCTCAAGGCCGCTGTCACCGAAGCGCTGACGAACGCACTGGCCGAATCGGGCACTCCGGCGCTGGTCATGTGCCACGTCTCGCACGTGTACCCCACTGGTGCGTCGTTGTACTTCACCGTCGTCGCGGGGCAGCGGGGAAACCCGATCGACCAGTGGCGGGCAGCCAAGAAGGCTGCGTCGGACGCGATCGTGGCCACCGGCGGCACCATCACCCATCACCACGCGGTCGGCGCCGACCACCGGCCCTGGATGCGCGACGAGGTCGGCGAGCTGGGCGTGCAAGTGTTGCGCGCGGTCAAGGCGACGCTGGATCCGGCCGGAATTCTCAACCCCGGCAAGCTGATTCCGTGACCAGGCTCCGGCGTGAAATCAGCAAGGTCACGGCACTGACGAATCCCGTTTCGGGGCACGGTGCGGCGCTCCGCGCGGCGCAAATCGCGATCGCCCGGTTGCAACACCGGGGCGTGGAAGTCGTCGAGATCATCGGTGACAATGCCGAGGATGCGCGTTTTCTCGCCGGCGCCGCCCTGGAAAGGGGCACCGACGCACTCATGGTCACCGGGGGTGACGGCGTCGTCTCCAACGCGCTACAGGTGTTGGCCGGCACGGACGTCCCGCTGGGAATCGTCCCGGCCGGCACCGGTAACGATCACGCTCGTGAATTCGGCATACCCACAAAGGATCCCGAGGCCGCCGCGGACATCATCATCGACGGCTGGATGGAAACCATTGACCTGGGCCGGATTCGCGACGCCAAAGGTGTCAACAAGTGGTTCGGCACCGTGGCGGCCACCGGGTTCGACTCGCTGGTCACCGATCGCGCGAACCGGATGAGCTGGCCCCACGGGCGGATGCGCTACTACATCGCGATGCTCGCCGAGCTTTCGCAGCTGCGAACGTTGCCGTTCCGGTTGGTACTCGACGGAACCCGGAAGATCGACGCCGATATCACCCTTGCCGCCTTCGGCAATACCCGCAGCTATGGTGGCGGGCTGTTGATCTGTCCGGACGCCGATCCCACCGATGGTCTCCTCGACATCACCATGGCGCATTCGGCGTCACGGACCAAGTTGGTCCGCCTGTTCCCCACCGTGATGAAAGGCACCCACGTCGACCTCGATGAGGTGAGCACGGCACGCGCCAAGTCGATTCACGTCGAGTGTCCCGGAATCAATGTGTACGCCGACGGCGACTTCGCCTGCCCGCTGCCCGCCGAGATATCCGCGGTTCCCGCAGCCCTGCAGGTTCTTCGGCCGGCACGCTGAGCATCCGGCCTCCGACCATTAGCCGATCTTCGAATGCGCTAGCACATGCGCTATCGCTTTTGACGATCGCCTATCGCTCCCGGGACCGTTAGCCGACGCCCCGGCTGAGCCAGGTCACTTCACCCGCGTCACCGCCGTCGCGGTACACCTCGAGCGCCTCGTCCCACGCGGTTCCCAGCACCGAATCCAGTTCGGCGGCCAGCGTGTCGGCACCCTGGGCCATCATCGTGCGCAGCCGCATCTCCCCGACCATGACGTCCCCGTTGGCGCTCATCGATCCGCTCCACAGACCCAATTGCGGGGTGTGGCTGAACCGGTGGCCGTCGATTCCCGGACTGGGGTCCTCGGTGACCTCGAAGCGCAGCACCGACCACGAGCGCAGCGCGTTGGCCAACCGGCCGCCGGTGCCCACCGGACCGACCCAGTTGGTGACCGCGCGCAGCTGCCCAGGCATCGCCGGCTGCGGTGTCCATACCAAGTTGGCCTTGGACTGCAGGCTCGACGACAACGCCCACTCAACATGCGGGCACACCGCCGCGGGCGAGGCGTGGACGTACACCACACCGGTCGTCACGTCGGCGAATTGATTCGACGCACGCATCTCCTGCTCCTTTGGTTCCACGAAGGACGTCTTCCCCAACGACCTGGCGGACCCATAAGCAGGGCAGCTTGCCGATATTCCCCGGATATTTTGTGTCTTGCGTGTCTATTGTGCCTTGTGATGCCCCTGTTGCGCTAGTGTGCATTTTTCACGAGGCGTGCTCGCGTATCACCGCGTCGGAAATCGCCGGCCACGGCTTCAGGGCCCACTCGCCGAAATCGCGGTCGGTGAGGACCACCAGCGCCAGCGCCAGCTCGGGATCTGCCCAGATAAAGCCACCCGCTTGGCCGAAATGCCCGTATGTTCGCGCCGAGTTCCGTGCACCCGTCCAGTGCGGCGATTTTGAATCCCTGATCTCGAAGCCCAGCCCCCAGTCGTTGGGCCGCTGCGCGCCGTACCCGGGCAGTACACCGTCCAGGCCGGGAAACTGCACCGTCGTCGCCTCGGCGTGCAACTGCGCCGAGACCGTCGTCGGGCGCAGCAATTCACCGGCGAAGACCGCCAGATCGGAAACCGTCGAGGTCGCTCCGAACCCGGCGGCCGCGTTGCCGCCGTTCAGCCGCGTCGCCGCCATGCCCAGTGGTTGGCACACCGCCTCGGCGAGGTAACTGCCGAATTCGATCCCCGACTCCCGCTCGACGGTCTCGGCCAACACGGTGAAGCCGTAGTTGGAATACACCCGGCGGGTCCCCGGCTTGGCCAGCACGCGATCGGAGTGCATCGCCAGGCCCGAGGCATGCGCAAGCAGGTGGCGGACCGTGGCGCCGGGTGGGCCCGCCGCGGTATCGAGCTCGACAACCCCTTCTTCGATGGCGACGTGCAGGGCGCGGGCCACCAGCGGCTTGGTGACCGACGCCAGTTCGAACACCCGCTCGGTGTCGCCGTGGCTGTCGAGCACTCCGCCTGGCCCAACCACTGCGGCGGCGACGGCCGTAACCGGCCAGTCGTCTATAGCGTCCAGAGCGTCGGAAGCGGCCATCACTTCCCGGCGATGTAGTAGCTGTTGATCGGGTCGGAGTCGACCTCGGCGACCCGCACGTTGTCGAACCCGGCGTCGGCGAGCATCGACGTCGCCAGCTGCGTTCCCCAGGCCGCGCCCAGGCCGGCGCCACCGACGGCCAGCGACACCGTCATGCAGTGCATCAACGACGTCGCGTACAGATAGGTGCTCATCGGCACGCCGATGTTGTCCTCGAGCCGGCTCGACGCCTTGATGTCGGCCATCAGCAGCACACCGCCGGGCCGCAGCGCACGATGGATGTTTTCCAACACCCGGGCCGGCTGCCCCTGGTCGTGGATGGCGTCGAACACCGTGATGACGTCGTACGCCTCGGCCTTGTCGAGATCGGCCAGATTGTGGCTTTCGAAGGTCACGTTCGTCAGGCCGGTGCGGCCCGCTTCCCGGATGCCGGCCGCAATGGCCTCGTCGGAAAAATCGATGCCGGTGAACCGGCTGGCCGGGAACGCACGGGCCATCAGGTTGATGGCATGACCGCTGCCGCAACCGAAATCGGCCACGTCGGCGCCGGTACGCAGTCGCTCGACCAGGCCGTCGACCAACGGCAGCACCACGTCGACCAGGGCGCTGTCGAACACGACACCGCTCATCTCGGCCATCATCGTGTGGAAGCGGGGAAATTCGCTGTACGGGAGCCCACCGCCCTCACGAAAACAGCCGATCACCTTCTGCTCGACCTCGCTGAGCAGCGGAATGATCTGCGACACCAACGCCAGATTGTCCGGGCCGGCCGCCCGGGTCAGCACGCCCGCGCGGTGGGCGGGCAACAGGTAGGTGGCGGTCAGCGGGTCGTAGTCGACGACGCGTCCGGTGGTCACGCCGGCCAGCCACTCCCGCACGTAGCGCTCGTTGAGACCGGCCGCCTCGGCGATCTGCGCACTGGTGGCGGGCCCCAGGCCCGCCATCGTGTCGAGCAAACCGGTCTGATGTCCAATGCTGAGCAGCAGCGCCAGGCTGGCACCGTCGATGGCCGCGACCATACGTTCGGTGAATGCCTCGGCGGTTTCGGAGGCAGTCTCGCCGGTGGCGCCTTTGTCGAGTGCCGTCACGCTCAGCGACGCTACACCGTAGGTTGGAAGCCATGAGTCAGACAGTGCGCGGCGTGATTTCGCGAAGGAAGGGCGAACTCGTCGAATTGGTGGACATCGTCGTCCCGGACCCGGGGCCCGGGGAGGCCGTCGTCGACGTCATCGCCTGCGGGGTGTGCCATACGGACCTGACCTACCGCGACGGCGGCATCAACGACGACTACCCCTTCCTGCTCGGCCACGAGGCCGCCGGCACGGTCGAAGCGGTCGGGCCGGGTGTGACCGCGGTCGAGCCGGGCGACTTCGTGATCCTGAACTGGCGCGCCGTCTGCGGGCAGTGCCGGGCGTGCAAACGCGGCAGGCCCGCGTACTGCTTCGACACGTTCAACGCCGAGCAGAAAATGACGCTGACCGACGGCACCGAACTGGCTCCGGCGCTGGGCATCGGCGCCTTCGCAGACAAGACGCTGGTGCACTCGGGTCAATGCACCAAGGTCGATCCTCAGGCCGACCCGGCCGTCGCGGGCCTGCTGGGTTGCGGGTTGATGGCCGGGCTGGGGGCGGCGATCAACACCGGCGCGGTCGACCGCAACGACACCGTCGCGGTGATCGGCTGCGGAGGCGTGGGCGACGC
>DASSGQ010000197.1:0-27015 GCA_035693385.1 Mycobacterium sp. | reverse complement strand
ACCCCCGGCGGCACTGGGACGTCGGCGTCCGGCGCGCTCGACAGGTCGACCACGCGGAGCATCGGTATCACACCGAATACTTCTCGATCAGCGCGTTCTTGTAGAGCTTGCCGGTGTCGGTGCGCGGCAACTGCGTCTCGAACGCGATCGAACGCGGACACTTGAAGTGCGACAACCGGTCTCGCAGCCAGCCAATCAGCTCGTCGGCGAACTGATCGGTGGCGTCGGCAGGGTCAACGGTCTGCACGGCGGCCACCACACGCTGACCCATCTCGTCGTCGGGAACGCCAAACACCGCGGCGTCCAACACCTTCGGGTGTGTGACGAGCAGATTCTCGGCTTCCTGCGGGTAGATGTTCACCCCGCCGGAGATGATCATGTGGTGGCGCCGGTCGGTCAGGTAGAGATAGCCCTCGTCGTCGAGGTAGCCGACGTCGCCGACAGTGGTCCAGCCGTGCTTCTCGCGCGACGCAGCGGTTTTCGACGGATCGTTGAGGTACTCGAACGAATACCCGCCTTCGAAATAGATCTCGCCGGGCTGCCCCGGAGGCAGCTCGTTGCCGTCCTCGCCGACGATGTGGATCTGGCACATCATGGGCTTGCCGACCGAACCCGGATGCGCCAGCCATTCCTCGGCGCTGATCAGCGTCGAGCCTATCGCCTCGGAGGAGGCGTAATATTCGTCGACGATCGGCCCCCACCAGTCGATCATCTCCTTCTTGATCTGCACAGGGCACGGCGCTGCGGCGTGCATCACCCGCTGCAGGCTGGACACGTCGTATGAATCGCGCACGGCCTCAGGAAGTTTCAGCATCCGGGTGAACATGGCCGGCACAAACTGGCCGTGGGTGACTTGGTAGCGCCCAATGGCGTCCAGCGTGCCCTCGGGGTCAAACTTCTCCATGACGACGGTCGTGACGCCGCCGGCCTGCGCGCTCATCGACCACACCGACGGCGCGGTGTGGTAGAGCGGAGCCGGGCTCAGATAGATCGACTCGGGGGTCATCCAAAAATTGACCAGCGCCGACATCATGCCCGGCGACTCGGCGGGCGAGGTATGCGGCAGTTGGCGTTTGATCCCCTTGGGCCGGCCGGTGGTGCCCGACGAGTACTGCAGCAGGTCGCCCTCGCGTTCGTCGTCGATCGGGGTGTCCGGTTGACCTGCAACGCATTCCGGGTAGCGCTCCCAGCCCGGCAGGTCGGCGTCTTCGGTGCCGGAGGCGAGCATCAGCAAGTCCGGCAGCCCATTCGGCAGGTAGTCGGCGAGACCCGCGCAGGTGTCGAGCAACGCCGCCGAGGCGATGATGGCCTTCGCGCCGCTGTTGTCGACGATGTAGGCGGCCTCCGCCGCGGTCAGGTGCGTGTTGATCGGCACGTAGTACAGACCGCTGCGCCGGGCCGCCCACATTACCGCGTGGATGTGCTCGTTGTTCTCCATCAGGATTGCGACGGTGTCGCCCTCACGCAGACCCGCCTGGCGGAACCGATGCGCCAGCCGGTTAGCGCGCGCCTCCAGGTCGTCGAAGGTGATGACCGTCCCGGACGGGTGCAGGATCACGGCGGGCTTGTTGGCACCCCCCCGGCCGGATGTGTACGGGCGAATCTGCATGGGCCGACTGTACGACCCGCGCCTTGACGGGTGTCAAGCGGGCGCTTGTCGGCCGGTCGTCGAGGGCGGGCGATACCCGCGGCCGGGCAGCAACAGGGCGCTGTCGCCGAACTCATGCCACAGATAGCCGTGCTCGACGGCCTCCCGATAGGCCATGGCGACCAGCTCGGGGCCCGCGGCGGCCTCGAGCAGCAACAGGTGCGAGGCGCCGGCGTCATGCCATCCGGTGATCAGGCCGTCGACCACCCGGCACGGGCGCCCGGGACCCAGCACCAGATCCGTCCAGCCGGCGGCCGGACGTACCACGCCATCGGCGTTCGCGGCCGACTCGAGAGCACGGGTCGCCGTGGTGCCGACCGCGATCACCCGGCTCCCGGCCGCGTGCGCCGAGTTGACCATCCGAGCGGTGGCCGCCGGCACCGCGAACGGCTCGGGAGTCGGTGGCTCGCCCGCCTCCGCCGACGACACCCCGGCGTGCAGCGTGATCGGCGCGATCGCAATGCCGGCGGCCACCAGAGCAGTTACCAGCTGAGTGGTGAAAGGGCGCGCCGCACTGGGCATTTCGGCGCTTCCGGCGCTCCTGGCGAAGACGGTCTGGTAGTAGCGCAACGGCCATGCGCGCGGCACGTACGAATACCTGATCGGCCGGCCATACCGGCCGAGGTAGGAGGTGACGGCGCCTGCCGGACCCTCCAGGATCACCCGCGCGGTCCACAACCGTGCGCCTCCGAGCCCAGGTTCCGGATACGACGACCCGATGACCAGCGCTGCGCCGCCGGGCAGGTCGATGCGTTCGCCCGGCTGGATGTCCGTGAGGTGCTCGGCCGTGTCCGCGAGCCGCGGTTCCACCACCCATAGTTTTTCGGCGCGCGCCATGGAGAAGTGCACGGCGATGAGCCGCCCGGCACGGCGCCCGTCGACGGCGGCGGGCAGGGTGGCGGAGTTGTTCACCACCAGGACATCACCCGGTCGCAGCTGAGCACCGAGGTCGGCGAATCGGGTGTGAGTGACCCCGCCCGGCCGGGCGACCAGCAACTTGACCGCGTCCCGGGCGACGCCGTGAGCTTCCGGCGGCTCGAAGGCGTCGGAGCCGGGCGGCCGGTGGAAGTGCGTTTGCGGGCTCATCGCGAGAGTCATCACCGCGCTCCCGCCGTTGTCAGGTCCGCCGCCCGGTAACGCCCGGCGGCCGGCCTGGTGTCCAGCAGGCGCAGCAACGCGGGGACTTTCGCCTCCGGCTCGGCGCGGTCGGAGATGTCCTCGCCGGGGAACGCCGCCTGATGCATCTCGGTCCGCATGTCGCCCGGGTCGAAGGCGTAAACAGCCACCGCCGGGGCCGCTGAGGTTACTGAGACCTCAGCGGCCAGCACGGCCGACAGCTGATCCAACGCGGCCTTCGACGAGCCGTATCCGCCCCAACCCGGATACGGCTCGACGGCGGCGTCGGAGGTCACGTTGATGATCACGCCGGCGTTGTCGGCCAGCGCCGGCAGCGTCGCCTGGATCAGCGCGAGCGGGGCGAGCACGTTGGTCTGATATACGGCCCACAACTGGTTCGGCGGGTAGTCGGCGAGCGCCGGTTGCGGGCTGGGTCCTAGTCGGCTGGCGTTGTTCACCAGCAGGCGGAGCGGCCCGGCCCGCAGTGCGGCGGCCACGAGTGCGGCACGATGCGACGCGTCGGTGATATCGCCGGGCAAGGCGATCAATCTCGTTGAATTCAGCTCTGCAGCAGTGGTTTTCAGTTCGACAGCGCGGCGGGCGTCGCCGACGACGACCCAGCCGCGCTCGAGCAACGCGGCGGTCACCGCTTTGCCGAAGCCACGCGACGCGCCGGTGACAATTGCGACGGGATGAGGTTGAGATCGAGTCATAAGGCCATACTGGTAGTTAAAGTTGACTTTAAGTCAAGTCTTCAATTCGAGTAGGCGACATGGATAAGCGGGATTTGTTCACCGTCAGTGAGATAGCCCATCGCAGCGGCTTCGCAGCGTCGGCAATCCGGTTCTACGAGAGCCAGGGCCTGATCTCGGCGACCCGGACTGCTGGGGGTCAGCGCCGGTTCGAACGGCAGACACTGCGGCGCCTGGCGTTCATCCGGGCCGCCCGAAACGTCGGGTTGAGCCTGGATGAGGTCGCCGATGCGCTGGCAAAGCTTCCGCAAAGCCGCACCCCGACCCGCGCCGACTGGGCCGGGCTGTCCAAAAGCTGGCGCACACGCCTCGATGACCAGATCGCCGGGCTAATCGCGCTGCGCGACAACCTGGACTCGTGCATCGGGTGCGGCTGCCTGTCACTGAAGCGCTGCGCCATCTCCAACCCGGGCGACTCGGCAGCAGTCGCCGGATCGGGCGCGGTGTACCTGCCGAAGTCACTGCGACGGCAACTGATCAGCCGATCTCCGGGGGCCGGCTAGCCCCGCGTGCCCAGCTCGACCTAGTCGGCGTCGGACAGCCGCTGCTTGAGCGCCTCGAATTCGTCCTTGACGCCGGTGGGCAGCTTGTCGCCGACGAACTCGAACCACTCCTCGATCAACGGCAGTTCCTTGCGCCATTCGTCGGCATTGACCACCAAAGCCTTTTCGACGTCGGCGCCGTCGACGTCCAACCCGTCCAAGTCGAGGTCCCCGGCGGTCGGGACGATGCCGATCGGGGTGTCCTGGCCGCCGGCCTTGTGCTCGATGCGGTCGACGATCCACTTCAGCACCCGGCTGTTCTCACCGAATCCCGGCCACAGGAAGCGACCGTCGTCGCCGCGGCGGAACCAGTTGACGAAGAACACCTTCGGCAGTTTCGACTCGTCCGAGTTCTTGCCCAGATCGATCCAGTGCTGGAAGTAGTCGCCGACGTTGTAGCCCAGGAACGGCAGCATGGCCATCGGGTCGCGCCGCACGGTGCCGACCTTGCCCTCGGCGGCGGCGGTCTGCTCGGAACCCAGGGTGGCCCCGATGAACACACCGTGCTGCCAGTCGCGCGCCTGCGTCACCAACGGCACCGTGGTCTTGCGACGGCCACCGAACAGGATCCCCGAGATCGGCACCCCCTGCGGGTCATCCCACTCGGGCGCCAGGATCGGGCACTGCGACATCGGGGTGCAGTAACGCGAATTGGGATGGGCCGCATTCGTTTCCGTCTCGCGGAAGTACCAGTCGTTGCCCTTCCAGTCGATGAGGTGCTGCGGGTCGCCCTCCAGACCCTCCCACCACACGTCGTTGTCGTCGGTGAGCGCGACATTGGTGAACACCGTGTTGCCCGCGGCGATGGTGCGCATCGCGTTGGGGTTGGACTTCCAGTTGGTGCCCGGCGCGACCCCGAAGAATCCGAACTCGGGGTTGACCGCGTAGAGCCGCCCGTCCTTTCCGAATCGCATCCAGGCGATGTCATCACCGAGCGTTTCGGCGCGCCAGCCCGGGATGGTCGGCTGCAACATCGCCAGGTTGGTCTTGCCGCAGGCCGACGGGAACGCCGCGGCGAAGTAGTACGCCTTGTTCTCCGGGGAGATCAGCTTGAGGATCAGCATGTGCTCGGCCAGCCAGCCCTCGTCGTGGGCCATCGCCGAGGCGATGCGCAGCGAGTAGCACTTCTTGCCCAACAGCGCGTTGCCGCCGTACCCGGAGCCGTAGCTCCAGATTTCGCGGGTCTCCGGGAAGTGGGTGATGTATTTGGTGTCGTTGCAGGGCCAGGGCACGTCCTCTTGACCCGGCTCCAGCGGGGCGCCGACCGAGTGCAGCGCCTTGACGAAGAAGCCGTCGTCACCCATCTTCTCCAGCGCGGCCTTGCCCATCCGGGTCATGGTGCGCATCGAGACGACGACGTACTCGGAGTCGGTGATCTCCACGCCCAGCTTGGGGTCGTCGGCGCCGAGCGGGCCCATGCAGAACGGCACCACATACATGGTGCGACCGCGCATGCAGCCGCGGTACAGGTCGGTCATGATGGAGCGCATTTCGGCGGGGTCCATCCAGTTGTTGGTCGGGCCTGCGTCGATCTCCCGGCGAGAACAGATGAAGGTCCGAGACTCCACCCGCGCCACGTCGGATGGATCTGACAACGCCAGGTAGGAGTTGGGGTGCTTCTTCTCGTTCAGCTTCGTGAACGTGCCGGCTTCGACCAACTGGGCGGAGAGCCGCTCACACTCTTCGTCGGAGCCGTCGGCGAAGACCACCCGGTCCGGCTGAGTGAGTTCGGCGACCTCCTCTACCCAGGACAGCAGCCCCGGGTGATTGGTCGGCGCGGTATCCAGACCGGGAATGGTCGCTGAAGTCATCGAACTCTCCTGGGTTCTTCTGCCTGCTTACGGCTCTCGTCGTTACGTATGCATTCGCCCACACAACTATTTACATGGTGGCGTTAACTACAGGTTATCCCGCGCCACTTGTCGGGGAAGCCTCGGGCGGGTATAAGCCTTCTCACATCAACGATTCAGAAGCTCCGCCAAACGCCGGAAAACGGCGTCATTCGTCCTCGTCGAGACCCGGTTTGTCGTTTTTTTCCTCGCTGCGATCCGAGGCGGAATTTCCGGATTGTGATACGCCCGATTCTCCCAGTTCGGCACGCACAGCCTCCAGCGCGGCCTGAACCGCCGGCATTTCCCGGTCACGCACCGCCGCGGCCCGCGCCGCGGCGATCGCGTGCTCGCGCAGTTCGCTGTCGATGGCGCTGACCTGGTCGGCCACCTGCGTGTTCTCGGCCTCGTCGCGGGCGATCAGCGCGCTGCTCAGCACCGACTCGGCGACCAGCACGCGGGTGGCGACCAGCTCCTCCACCACAGAACGCAGCGACGACGTGACGTCGCCCGCCCAGCGGTCCAGCAACGCACGGTCGCGCAGCAGGCCGCGGATGTGGATCACCACGAACGTGACCGCCAGGCCGATCACCACGCACCCCGCTACGCCGGCGATGGCAAGGCCGGGGCTAAGCCGGGAGGCCAGCCCGCCCACCAGCCGACCCAGCGTGAGCGCCACCCCCAATCCGAACCCGGCGCCCAGCAGCATCATCAGCCAGGTTTCGTGGCGCCGCGATTTCAGGGGCGGGGGCGAGACCTCGACGCCCGGCAGCTTCTCGAGGGCTGGCAGGGCCATCGGCACACCCATCACGTGCGCGACGTCGACGAGCTGGGTGCTGGTGCCCTCGCTCACCTCCGCGACCACCTCGTCGACGCGGCCGCGGGTGTGCGCCTCGAAGCGGGACATGTTCCGCCGCGACAAATCCGCGGCGTCCTCCTGCAGTTCGGTACGCACCGACGAGCAACGGTTGCGCGCAAAGTAGGACAACTGGACCCTGGCCTGCTGGATCTGGCCGCGCAGCGTGACGGTGCGCTCGGTCTTCGACTGGCGCCGCTGCCGCAATGCCGTGCTGCGCTCTTCGCGCAACGTGTCAACGCGTGCCCGTCGACCGGAGCCCTCCGCGTCGCGATCGAACCTTCTGGCGACCGTCTGCAGCCGGGAATCCCAGGCGCGCAACCGGTTTCGTCGTGCAATGTCGGGCTCGGCCAGGCGCGCCGCGACGGTCTCGACCAACTCGTCGACGATCGGTTCGCCCAGGTCGGGCGCGGCGGCCACACCGACCCAGGGCACCTTGGCATAGCGCGGTGCGTGGTCCGCGAGGATGTCGTGGTCGGCGGCAACCACGTCACGCCAGTTGCGGTGCACGTCGATCTTGGACACCACACCGACGACCACATCGGTGTTCTCGGCGGCGGCATCCAGTTGTGCACAATCGGATCCGGTCAGCTGGGCCGCCGCGGATACGACGAAGACCGCCGCGATCGGCGCATCACCGGTTGCCAGATCCGTGGACTCGACGAAAGTGTGCCGCGGCAGCCGTTCGCGCAGCACCCCGACCACCGAGCTGACCCCGGCCATCCACGGGCCGGTCACCAACACCACGTCGCGGCGGTTGATGGCGGGCACCTCCAGCCGGGGCCCGATCGCTGCCACGAGAGCGTCGACCTGGGTGTCGGGGTCACCGGCGGCCTTGGGTGTCACCAGGATTCTCCGGGCAGCGAGCCGCACGTCTGCGACCACAGCCGCAGCGATCCCCTGGCGATATCGGTGCCGCAGAGCCGATGCAGATCGCTCACCGGGCCCAAACGTCCAAGGCTGTAGCGCTGCCAATGCACCGCCCGTGGCAGGTGCGCGGCGGGGTCGTCGCGATCCAGATTGCCGGGGGCCAGATCGATGGGGCCCAGCCCCGCCGCCTCGGCCAGGTCAACGGCGACCGCCATGCGGGCGACCACCGTGTCGTCGCAGGACAGGAACCCGCTGATGCTTTCCCCGAGATCTCCCTGACCGACGGCCAGGGCCTCCAACTCCGCGACGACCTGGAGCATCCGCTGGTAACGCACCTCGGCACCGAGGGCAGCGACCGCGGTCAGGACGGCGTCGACGCCACTCATCCGGCGCAGCAACGCCCGCAACTGCGCCGGCGTCCTGCCCTGTTGGACGGCGGCGATGCCGAGCGCGGTGCCGAGCAGGTCGAGCGTGTCCAGCAAGCGCAGCCGCACGTCGGTGGGCACCGCAACGTCGGCGTCCAGGAACCCGGCGAACGAACCGTCGAGGCAGGTCGCACCATCCGGATCGGCCGCCAGCACCCGCAGCGCAGCCCACAGCGCGCCATCGAGGTCGTCCAGCGCGGCAACCGCGAGCAGACCGATCATCGGCTCCATCGGCACCCCGACGAGGGCGGACAGGTCCGCGCAGCGCATCCGCGCCGCCACCATCGGCTCGTCGCCCGCCCGTCCGGAAAGAGAGCCGGCCAGGTCGGCTTTGTTCAGCACCGCCAGCACCGGGGGTCCGGCGGTGCCGATCGCGTCGATGTCCTCGGGTTTGACCACCTCCGCGGTGACGTAGACAACAACGTCGGCGCTTATTTCGTCGAATATTTCGCCCAAGGCGGGGGCGCTGTCACCGGCGCAGGTCGGCGGTGTCGCCCCGGTCGTCGCCGAGATCCCCAATGCGCCACCGGCACGGTCCAGGGCGTGCGCCACGGTGCTGCGGCCCACTCCGCCGCGCCCGCACACCAGCACCCGCAGCGGCGCGGCTGCCCGCTCCGCGATCGCCGTCACGCGCGGGTCGGCGTGGCCGGCAGCAAAGCCGGCCAGCTCCTCGGCGAAAATCTGGTGTCCTCGTCTCGTCATGTCCTGCCCGTTCGATCCGCCCGGGCCGATTGCCCGGCCGGCGTTGCCCCGACCGGATCCGGGGTCGTCGCCGGGACCAGGTCCGTTTGCCGACAAACCGCTCGAGTCCCACCGAATGGTGGCACCTGCGTCACCGAGATGCGAGCCACTGTCTATCTGTTACCAGTTGAAGGCAACTGTTGGGTATCAATCTGGACCAGGGGCGGCTACATCGGGGGTTCATGGGCCACCATGGACAAATGCATTCGCAACCCGGGGTGGGGACGTGTCCCGACACGCCGGTGGAGGTGGGGTTCGGCCGGCAAGCCGGACGAGCCACTGGAGAGGGCATGACCGCGCCCCTGGCGCCGGATCCGGACCGCCCCGAACCGGGTTATCTCCCGGCCACGGGTTTCCGCTCGCGGCGTTCGGCGCTTTCCGGCGCCCAGCGCGAGACCTGGGAGCGGCTGTGGCCGGAACTCGGCATCTCGGCGGGGACTGCCTCAGGGGGGCGCGAGGGCGCGGAGCCGCTGGACACCGGCGTGTGGTTTGGCCGTGTGGCGCCGGTGGTGCTCGAGATCGGCTGCGGCAGCGGCACCTCGACATTGGCGATGGCCAAGGATGAGCCCGGCATCGACGTGATCGCGGTGGAGGTCTACCGCCGCGGGCTGGCGCAGCTGCTGTGCGCGATGGACCGGGAGCGGGTTGGCAACATCCGGTTGATCCGCGGCAACGCGATCGACGTGCTCGCGCATCGGATCGCACCGGGCTCGCTGACCGGGGTTCGGGTGTTCTTTCCCGATCCGTGGCCCAAGGCTCGCCACCACAAACGCCGGTTCCTGCAACCGGCCACGATTGGCCTGATCGCCGACCGGCTACTCCCCGGCGGTGTGCTGCACGCCGCGACGGACCACCCCGGGTACGCCGAGCACATCGCCGAGGCCGGCGATGGCGAACCGCGGTTGCGCCGGGCCGACGCGGATAGCCGGCTACCGATCTCGGTCGTCCGGCCGACCACCAAGTACGAGACGAAGGCGCACGACGCGGGGAACTCCGTGACCGAGTTCGTCTGGAGAAGGCTCTAGAGAAAGCAAAGCAATGACATGGGGACTATGAGCCTGGAGGAGACCGCAGCGGCATCGCAACCCCTGGCGTCACCGGGAGTGCCGTCCGGTGCCGCGCTGGCGAGCCTCTCACCGGCTCCGGGCGGACGCGTTCTGCTGGTGTGGGACGCGCCCAACCTCGACATGGGCCTGGGCTCGATCTTGGGCCGTCGCCCGACAGCCATGGAACGCCCCCGGTTCGACGCACTGGGTCGCTGGCTGCTGACGCGCACGGCGGAGGTCAGCGCGGGGCATCCGGGCGCCGTGGTCGAACCCGAGGCCACCGTTTTCACCAATATCGCTCCGGGCAGCGCCGATGTGGTTCGACCGTGGGTGGATGCGTTGCGTAACGTGGGGTTTGCGGTCTTCGCCAAGCCGAAGATCGACGAGGATAGCGACGTCGACCGCGACATGCTCGCCCACATCGAGCTGCGGCGCACCGAAGGTCTCGCGGCGCTGATCGTGGCGTCCGCCGACGGTCAAGCTTTCCGTCAGCCGCTGGAGGAAATCGCACGCGACGGCATCGGTGTTCAGGTGATCGGATTTCGCGAACATGCGAGTTGGGCACTAGCGTCGGATACCTTGGACTTCGTCGATCTGGAAGACATCGACGGCGTTTTCCGGGAGCCGTTGCCGCGAATCGGCCTAGATTCGCTGCCTGACCAGGGCGCGTGGCTGCAGCCGTTCCGGCCGCTGTCCGCGCTGCTGACCGCGCGTGTGTGACACTGGAAAACCGATGCGCGGGTCGCTACAGATCCAGTAAGGAGCTTACGTGTTCGCCTGGTGGGGTCGAACTGTGTACCGCTACCGGTACATCGTGATCGGGGTCACGGTAGCTCTGTGCCTTATCGGCGGCGCATTCGGGCTGAGCCTGGGAAAGCATGTCACACAGAGCGGTTTTTACGACGACGGCAGTCAGTCCGTCAAGGCCTCGATCATCGGCGACAAGGTCTACGGCCGCGACCGAACCGGGCACATCGTCGCGATCTTCAAGGCGCCGGACGGCAAGAACGTCACCGACCCGGCCTGGGCCAAGCAGATCACCGATGAGATCAACAAGTTCCAGCAGGACCACCCTGACCAGGTGCTGGGCTGGGCTGGCTACCTCCGGGCGCCGGACAGCCCGAGCTCGGTCATCCAGGGCATGGTCACCCCGGACAAGAAGTACACATTCGTCACCATCCCACTCAAGGGCAACGACGACGACTCCATTCTCAACAACTACAAGACCATCGCGCCCGACTTGCAGAAGCTCGACGGTGGCACGGTCCAGCTCGCCGGCCTCGAGCCGGTCGCCAATGCCCTGACCGGAACCATCGCCACCGACCAGCGCCGCATGGAGGTGCTGGCGCTGCCGCTGGTGGCGGTGGTGCTGTTCCTGGTGTTCGGCGGAGTGATCGCGGCGTGCCTGCCGGTGATGGTCGGCGGGCTCAGCATCGCGGGCTCGCTGGGCATCCTGCGCCTGATCGCCGTCTTCGGGCCGGTGCACTTTTTCGCCCAACCGGTGGTCTCGTTGATCGGCCTGGGCATCGCCGTGGACTACGGGCTTTTCGTGGTGAGCCGATTCCGGGAGGAGATCGCCGAGGGCTACGACACCGAGACCGCGGTGCGCCGCACGGTCATGACGGCGGGCCGCACGGTGACCTTCTCGGCGGTGCTGATCGCCGCGTCCGGGGCCAGCCTGCTGCTGTTGCCGCAGGGCTTTGTGAAGTCGCTGACCTATGCCCTGATCGCGGCCGTGACACTTGCGGCCGTGCTGTCGATCACGCTGCTGCCCGCGTGCCTGGGGATCCTGGGTAAAAATGTCGACGCGCTCGGTGTGCGGACCCTGTTCCGGGTGCCGTTCCTGCGCAACTGGTGGGTGTCGCGCGGCTACCTCAACTGGCTCGCGGATCGGCTGCAGAAGACCAAGACCCGCGAAGAGGTCGAGGCCGGGTTCTGGGGCAAGCTGGTCAACTTCGTGATGAAGCGGCCGCTCACCTTCGCCATCCCGATCGTTATCGGCATGATCCTGCTGGTGATCCCGCTGGGCAACCTGTCCTTCGGCGGCATGAGCGAGAAGTACCTGCCGCCCAACAATCCGGTGCGCCAGGCCCAGGAGCATTTCGACCAACTTTTCCCCGGGTACCGCACCAATCCGCTGACACTGGTGATCCAGTCCACCAACCACCAGCCCGTCACCGACCAGCAGGTCGCCGACATCCGCAGCAAGGCGATGGCGATCAGCGGGTTCAGCGACCAGGACAACAACCCCGCCAACATGTGGCAGGAGCGCAGCTACGCGCCGGATGCGTCCAAGGATCCCGCGGTGCGGGTCCTGCAGAACGGGCTGATCAACCCGAATGACGCGGCCAAGAAAATCAACGACTTGCGCAGCATCACGCCGCCGAAGGGCCTCACGCTATGGGTCGGTGGCACCCCGGCCCTCGAGCAGGATTCGATTCACAGCCTGGTGGCGAGGGCCCCACTGATGGTGCTCGTTTTGATCACCACCACCATGCTGTTGATGTTCCTGGCGTTCGGGTCGTTCGTGTTGCCCGTCAAGGCCGCGGTGATGAGCGCACTGACGCTCGGGTCCACGATGGGCATATTGACGTGGATCTTCGTCGACGGGCACTTCTCCAAGTGGCTGAACTTCACGCCAACACCCTTGATGGTGGTGATCATCGCCCTGGTCGTCGCGGTGGGATATGGCTTGGCCACCGATTACGAGGTGTTCCTGGTGTCCCGAATGGTCGAAGCGCGCGAAGAAGGCATGTCGACCCAGGAGGCCGTCCGGATCGGAACCGCGACCACCGGCCGACTCATCACGGCGGCCGCGCTGGTCCTTGCCGTGGTCGCCGGTTCATTCGTCTTCTCCGACCTGGTGATGATGAAATATCTGGCATTCGGCCTGATGGCGGCGCTGTTGCTGGACGCGACGGTGGTGCGGATGTTCCTGGTGCCCTCGGTGATGAAGCTGCTCGGCGATGACTGCTGGTGGGCTCCGCGCTGGGCGCGGCGCCTGCAGAACCGCATCGGGCTCGGCGAGATCGACCTGCCCGACGAGCGCAAGCGGCCCACCCTCAACGGGCGTCCCTCGCGGCCTCCGGTCGTGACGCCCAGCCTGGTCGCCGCCACCGCGCGCCCCGCGCACGACCCCACGCACCCTGGCGCGCTGGAGCCGCCGCGGCCGGTTCGCTCGGGCCCGCCCGAGCCCAGGCCGGCTGCGGAGCTGCCCGCACCGTCGGGCGCCAGCACCGCGCGCATCCAGACCGGGCCCAGCCAACCGACCGCCAGCACGACGCGCCACTCGGTTCCCGCCAACACCAACGCGGTTCCCGGCGGCCAGGCCGCGCCCGGCCGTCAGCGACCCGAAGACCGCCGTCCCGGCAGCTCCACGCCGCCCGCCCCGCCCCGCGCGCAGGCACCGCCCTCCCCGCCCACACCGTCCAGCGGACAAACCCGGGCCATGCCGGTGCCGACGAGCCGTTCCGACGACGACAAGGCCGACCCTGCCGACCCGACGGCCGCCCTCCCGGTCATGCGTAGCGACGCCAACGACTCCGACGCCGCCACCGAGAAGCTCAACGCCCGCGGACAAAGCGACAATGGTGACCGGCGCCGACGCGGCGGCGGTGGCCTCAGCGCCCAGGACCTGCTGCGCCGCGAGGGACGGCTGTAGCCCCGAAGGCCCCGACAAGCTCAGTTCGGGTCGTCGCTGGGGTCGTCCGCCTTGGCCTGGACCATCACCCCGAAATCGTCCTCACCCTCGGTCTGCTTTTCGACCTCGGCGGACGGATCGGGAGCCAGCAGCACCTGTATCGCATTGTTGAGGAATGCGACCGTTGGAACGGCCAGCAACGCGCCGACGATCCCGGCGAGCACACCGCCGGTGGAAATGGCCAGCACCACCGCGAGCGGGTGAATCGACACCGCGCGGCCCATCACCAACGGCTGCAGCAAATGTGCCTCGAGTTGGTTCACCGCGATGAGCAAACCCACCGTGATCAGCGCGTAGAGGAATCCCTTCGCCAGCAGGGCCACGATCACGGCCAGGAAGCCCGCGATCACCGCACCCACCAACGGGATGAAGGCACCGAGAAACACCAGTGAGGCCAGGGGCAGCGCAAGCGGAATGCCCATGATCGCCAACCCGGTACCGACACCCGCGGCATCGGTCAGGGCGACCAGGAAGGTGGCCCGGATATACGCGATCAGCGATCGATAACCGGCGCGGCCCGCCTCGCGCACCCGCTCCCGGACGCTGACGGGGAAGATTTTGGTGACGTAGTGCCAGATATTGCGGCCGCCGTAGAGGAAGAAAATGAGCGTGAACAGCACCAACACCGCGGCTGTCACCAGCTCGGTGACGGTTGCCGCGGTGGCCAGCGCGCCACTGGTCAGCTTGGCCTGATTGTTGTGCAGCGCCTGGATCGCGGCGTTGCCCGCGTTGCCGATCTGTTCGCCACGCACGTGCAACGGCCCTTCGATCAGCCACTTGCGGATGGAGTCGATGCTGCGGGTCACCTGTTCGGTCAGGTCGGGCAAACCGTCGATGAACTGGATGATGACGAATGCAAGGATGCCGCCCAGGATGGCGAACCCGACGAGCAAGACCAGCGCCACCGCGGCACCGCGGGGCAAGCCCCACCGGTCGATCCAGTCAACCGCCGGCACCAGCAACGCACTGATGATCAACGCCAGCAACACCGGAACGACGACGATCTCGAGCTTGTCTATGACCCAGAGCAGCGCGACCGCCGCGGTCAGGATGATGAGCAAACGCCACGCCCAGGCCGCGGCCTTGCGGACAAGCGGCTCGACCGCGGTGTCATCGAGGTTTGCTGACATGGTGTCACCCTATCTGGCACGGTCCACCGGCGAAGGCCAACAGAGGTCGTCCGAAGACCGGCCCGAGCCCCTCCCCAGGGCCGCCCCGGCGCCCCCGGCCGGCACGATCCGGTTACGACGACGACACGGTCGATGCGGCGCCTCGTTGGCCGCGCCACCTGCGCGGTTACCCTAAAGTACGTGTCGCACGACGCACTCACCCGCAAGCTTCATCTGGCGCGCGCCGGGGCAGGTCCCCGCGTGCCGGTGGGTGCGCCGCACGCTGGGGGTGTCGGCCCACCCGCCCGCGAGGAGAACCCGCGCGGCAAGTACTGGTGGGTGCGATGGGTGATTCTCGGCGTCGTCGCGATCGTGCTGGCCGTCGAGATCGCGTTGGGCTGGGACCAGCTGGCCAAAGCCTGGGTGAGCCTGTATGAGGCCAACTGGTGGTGGTTGCTCGCGGCGGTGTTGGCAGCGGCCGCGTCGATGCACAGCTTCGCCCAGATTCAGCGCACCCTGCTGAGATCCGCCGGTGTGCACGTCAAGCAATTGCGCTCCGAAGCCGCCTTCTACGCCGCCAACTCGCTGAGCACCACGCTGCCCGGCGGCCCGGTGCTGTCGACGACATTCCTGTTCCGTCAGCAACGCATGTGGGGCGCCTCGACCGTCGTGGCGTCGTGGCAGTTGGTGATGTCCGGTGTGCTGCAGGCGGTGGGTCTGGCGCTGCTCGGCTTGGGCGGAGCCTTCTTCCTGGGCGCAAAGAACAACCCGTTCTCGTTGCTGTTCACGCTTGGCGGTTTCGTAGCGTTGTTGCTGCTGGCTCAGGCGGTGGCGTCGCGGCCGGAGCTGATCGAAGGCATCGGCACCCGCGTGTTGGCGTGGGTCAACTCGGTGCGCGGCAAGCCGGCGGACACCGGCCTGGACAAATGGCGCGAGACGCTGATGCAGCTCGAATCGGTGAGCCTGAGCCGGCGTGACTTGGGGGTGGCCTTCAGCTGGTCGATGTTCAACTGGATCGCCGACGTGGCCTGCCTCGGCTTCGCGGCGTACGCGGCCGGCGACCACGCCTCGGTCGCCGGGCTGACGGTTGCGTACGCGGCCGCTCGCGCGGTCGGCACGATTCCGCTGATGCCGGGCGGGCTGTTGATCGTGGAGGCGGTGCTGGTGCCCGGCCTGGTGTCCAGCGGTATGTCATTGCCCAATGCGATCTCGGCGATGCTGCTCTATCGGCTGATCAGCTGGCTACTGATCGCCGCGATCGGCTGGGTGGTGTTCTTCTTCATGTTCCGCACCGAGAACGCCACCGACTCCGACGACGACCCGATCACCGGCCCGCTGCCCCGCGTGCAGCTGCAGGGCGACCATTTCGCCGACCCGACCGAGACCGCGCTGCAGGGTCCCGTGCCACCGCCCGAGCAGATCCCACCCAGCGACGGTTAGCCGAGCACCGGACATCTCGCAAATGGGCTGCAACACAAGGCTCTTGACGGCGGGGTTCCCCTCGCACCGCCCGGGGTCCGCGGCGGCCATCCGACATCGTGCCATCACGGACCCGGTTGCCACCCAAGCCCACAAAGCCATGGCCGGCTAGTGGGACCGAAATCCCCTTGGTCACCGGTTCACAACGACTGCGCAGCGTCTTAGCAACATCGCTGTCTTTGCAGCTCAGGAACCAGATAAGCGCACATCATCCACAGGGTGCTGCGGTAATGTCGCCTGCACGCATTGCGTCAGAACCGGGGAGTGAAGAAAATCCAGCAGTTCATGATGCGCCTTAGTCGCAGCCTGCGTAGGTACCGCTGGTTGGTCTTCACAGGCTGGTTGCTGGCATTGGTGCCGGCGATCTATCTGGCGATGACACAGTCCGGAAATCTCACCGGCGGTGGTTTCGAAGTCGCCGGCTCGCAGTCGTTGGCCGTCCACGATCAACTCGAGGACCTCTACCACGACCAGGGAGCGTCCTCGCTGGCGCTGGTGGCGGCTCCCCGCCCGGACGCCAGCTACCAGGACATCAACGACGCGGTCGCCCAGCTGCGGCAGATCGCCGGCGAGTTCCCCAACGTGACTGAGGTGCCCAACCCCACCCAGCGGCCACCGCAACCGGACCGGCCGTATGTGGTGTCACTGCGGCTGGACGCCCACAACGCCGGCACCAGTGACCTCGCCAAGCAGCTCCGCAAAAAGGTTGGCGTCAAGGGCGATCAATCCGGTCAGACCGCCAACGGGAGAGTGCGGCTTTACGTCATCGGGCAGGGCGCGTTGAGCGCCGCCGCGGCGGAAAACACCAAGCGCGACATCGCCGCGGCCGAACGCTGGAACCTGCCGATCATTTTGATCGTCTTGCTGGCGGTGTTCGGTTCGCTCGCCGCGGCGGCGATCCCGCTCGCCCTGGGCGTATGCACGGTCGTGGTCACCATGGGCCTGGTCTACTTCTTGTCCGCGTACACCACCATGTCGGTGTTCGTGACCTCGACGGTGTCGATGTTCGGGATCGCGCTGGCCGTCGACTATTCGCTGTTCATCTTGATGCGCTTCCGCGAGGAACTACGCACCGGCCGCCGGCCGAACGAAGCCGTGGACGCCGCGATGGCCACGTCCGGGCTCGCGGTGGTGTTGTCGGGGATGACGGTCGTCGCCTCCCTCACCGGGATCTACCTGATCAACACCCCGGCACTGAAGTCGATGGCCACCGGAGCGATTCTGGCCGTCGCGGTGGCGATGCTGACGTCGGCCACCTTGACCCCGGCGGTATTGGCGACGTTCGGCCGGTCGGCCGCCAAGAGGTCCGCGTTGTTGCACTGGTCGCGCCGGCCGGAGAGCACGCAGTCCCGATTCTGGAATCGCTGGATCGGATCGGTGATGCGCCGGCCGTGGATATCGGCGATGGCGGCGGCGGTGGTGCTGCTCGTCATGGCCGTGCCGGCCGCGTCGATGGTGCTGGGCAACAGTCTGCTGCGCCAGTTCGACTCGTCGCACGAGATCCGCGCCGGGGTGGCCGCGGCCGCCCAGGCGCTGGGGCCCGGCGCGCTGGGCCCGATTCGCGTGCTGATCACCTTCCCCGACGGCGGCGCGGCATCGCCCGAGCACAGCCAGACCATCGCGGCGATCCGTCAGCGGATGACGCAGGCCCCCAACATCGTCTCGGTGTCACCGCCGCAATTCGCCGAGGACAACGGCAGCGCTCTGCTGTCCGCGGTGCTGTCGGTCGACCCCGAAGACATGGGCGCCCGTGACACGGTCGGCTGGATGCGCACCCAGCTGCCCAAGATTCCCGACGCGGGAACGGCACGAGTCGACGTCGGCGGCCCGACCGCGCTGATCAAGGACTTCGACGACCGGGTGTCGCAGACCGAGCCGCTGGTGCTGCTCTTCGTCGCACTGATCGCGTTCGTGATGCTGTTGATCTCGATCCACTCGGTGTTCCTGGCGTTCAAGGGCGTGCTGATGACGTTGCTGTCGGTCGCGGCCGCCTACGGCAGCCTGGTGATGGTCTTCCAGTGGGGCTGGTTGAAGGATCTCGGCTTCACCCAGATCAGCTCGATCGACAGCACCGTTCCACCGTTAGTGCTGGCGATGACCTTCGGGCTGTCGATGGACTACGAGATCTTCCTGCTCACCCGCATCCGGGAACGCTTCCTGCACTCGGGGAATACTCGCGATGCGGTCGCATACGGCGTGAGCACCAGCGCCCGCACGATCACCAGCGCCGCCCTGATCATGATCGCGGTGTTCATCGGCTTCGCGTTCGCCGGCATGCCGCTGGTCGCCGAGATCGGCGTGGCGTGCGCCGTCGCGATCGCGGTGGACGCCACGGTGGTGCGACTGGTCCTGGTCCCGGCGCTGATGGCGATGTTCACCCAGTGGAACTGGTGGCTGCCGGGATGGCTGCGCCGGATCTTGCCGTCGGTCGACTTCGACAGGCCGCTTCCCGAGGTCGACCTCGCGGACGTCGTGGTGATCCCCGACGACATCTCGGCACTGATCGCGCCCGGTGCCGACCTGCGGATGGTGCTCAAGTCGGCCGCGAAGCTGCGGCACTTGGCGCCCGACGCCATCTGCGTGGCCGACCCGCTCGCCTTCACCGGCTGTGGGGCCGGCGACAAGGAGCCCGAAACCGGCTCGGCAGAAGACCGCGGGAACGGCGCACAGGCGCGCGGCCGTGGCCCCGGGCAGATTCCCCACCAGGTGAACATCACCGATGACGCCGAACTGGTCGCGGTGGGCCCGGCGGGCACGGGATCTTCTGCCAAGACCGGCACCAACGGTCAGACCAGGGGTCAGTCCGGGGCCAAGAAGCTTGTCGGCGGGCTGGCATCCCGCAACGGCATCGCCCGCGCGATCGCCGGGGGGGATCGGCCGGTTCATCCGGTCACGTTGTGGCGTGGCCGGCTGTCGGTCGCCATCGACGCGCTGGAAGCGCACAGAGTCTCCAACGCCGACAACACCGAGGACCTCAAATACGAGCGGCGCAGCCCGGTCGAAACCACGCACGTGCAATTGCCCACCGGCGATCGATTACTCATCCCGACCGGTGCCGAAGCGCTCCGCCTCAAGGGCTACCTGATCATGTGCCGTAACAGCAGCCGCGACTACGCCGAATTTGCTGACATGGTCGAAACGGTGCAGCCCGAGACCGCTGCGCAGGTGCTGGGTGCAATGGACACGTATTACTGTTGTCAAACACCCAGGCGGCAATGGATCGCCACGCAGTTGGTCCGTCGGCTCGCGGATCCACATCCTTGCGATTTCCGCGACGATAAGTTTTCGGAAGCCGACGCGAAGGCGGACTGGGACCAGGTCAAGCAGCGCTGCCTGTCGGTGGCCGTGGCGATGCTGGAGGAGGCGAGGTGACGTTGGCAGCCGACCGACGCCCGGCACCGCCGCCCCAGCGCCCCGCGGGCGGACAGCGCAAACCTGCCGACGGAACCGACCAAGCACCCGACCAACCGGTGGAGCTATGGCCGACCGTCGCCATCCGTTCGGCGCTGCAGGGCGGTGACATCGCCACCTGGAAGCGCATCGCCGCCGCCCTGAAACGCGACCCCTATGGGCGCACCGCCCGTCAGGTCGAAGAGGTCCTCGAGGGGACGCGGCCCTACGGCATCTCCAAGGCCCTGTGGGAGGTGCTGGAGCGCGCCCGCGCCCACCTGGACGCCAACGAGCGCGCGGAGGTGGCCCGCCACGTGCGGCTCCTGATCGACCGGTCCGGCCTGGCCGAGCAGGAATTCGCGTCGCGCATCGGGGTGTCCCCCCAGGATCTGGCGGCCTATCTCGACGGCAGCGCCAGCCCGTCGGCCGCGCTGATGATCCGGATCCGCCGGCTGTCGGACCGGTTCGTCAAGGTGAAGTCGGCACGCTCGGGCGAATCCAACAACTGATCCGTCAGCGGGAATTGATCGGCGTCACGTCCGACACCAGCCAGTTGTCGCCCTTCTTGGTCAGCGCGACGCGTAGCGCAGGCACCGCCCGACTGGGCGGCTGCCCGGGCGAGGTCTGGGTTACCCGCAGGATCACCGCCACGCTGGCCGCCGACGGCCCGAGGGCCTCGACCCCGGCCGACAGCGTGGCGGCCTGCGCCGTGATGTTGTGTTGGACCAGGTCGGCGCTGGACTTCTGGTACTGCTCCTTGAACGCGCCCGCCTGTTCCGGCGCCATCATCGCGGCGGCCCGGTCGATGGAGCTCGTCGGGGAGCTCGGGCTGAACGACGCCATCGCCTCGGCCAGGCCGGAGGCGACCCGAACCACCTCGCGGGAATCCTCTTTGAACTCGTGGTCCGAGCTCGTCCAATGCGTGTACTCGGTCAACACCGCCGCCGACACGGCGGTCGCGCAGACAACGACAACGGCCAATCGCAGCCCCGGTGCGTCGTCGTCGGTACCGACGCTGACCGAATCGCGGCGCAGCAGCCAGAAGTTGACCGCAGCGCCTTGGACGATCAGCAGCACCAGCACCGAGCACGTCGACACCCACCATCGCGGCCAGTCGAGTACCACTCCGATCATCAGCAGTGCGCCGACCGCGGCCAGTGGCGCCACGATGTCGAACGCCAGGAGCCGCCAGAGGTTTCTCATCGGATGGATTCCAGCGCGGAGATCATCAGTTTGCCGTCCACCTCGGAGACGTCGAGCCGCAAGTTCCAGTGCACCGTCTGCGGCTTGACGCCGATGTTCTCGCTGACCGACGTCGCGACCAGCATCACCGAGTCCGTTCGGGTGGCTAACGCCGGCAACTTGGTGGTGACCACGGGCCGGGCAACACCGGGCTGGGTGTCCAGGTCATGGTGTACCGCTTCGACCGCTACCGCATCGATCCGGCCGGCACTCTGCGACTGCAGCTTCTGTACCACCTGCCGGTAGGGCTGCATGGCCGCGTCGAAGTCGACGTTGAGTTCGCCGACCGTCCCGTCATGCAGCCGCTGCAAGCTGGCGTCGACGTTGCCGCTGTTCATGTTGATCAGCACGCCCGCCCAGTCGGCGGCGGTCTGCATGACGCGAGTGAGGCGGGCGCGTTCGTTCACCTCGGCACGGTGATTCGACCAGATGATCGCGCCGAGCACGACCGCGGCGACCGACAGCGCGCCCAGCACGGTCGACGCGATGCCATAACTGGAGAACATCCGGCCGCCCCCAGGTTCGGGCCCGGAAGCGCCGGGGCCGGAGTCATCGTCAGGCTCGACGGACTCTTCTTTTGTGTCGCGGGTCGCTGGCTTGGTTCGCTCGCCGTCGGGCATGGCCCGATCGTCGCACCCAAAAGGAGATGGAAGGATGGCGGGGTGACGCTAGAGGCCATCCAATCGGGCATCGACCTGAGCTATGTCGACGCGGACGCCCGCCCTCAAGACGACCTATTCGGACATGTCAACGGCCGCTGGCTGGCCGAATACGACATGCCGCCGGACCGGGCGACCGACGGCGCCTTCCGCCACCTCTACGACCGCGCCGAAGAGCAGGTGCGCGACCTGATCACCGAAGCCAGCGAAAAAGCGGACCTGGCGGACTCGGACGCGGACGCGCAACGCATCGGCGACCTCTATGGCAGCTTCCTCGACGAGGAAGCCGTCGAACGCAGGGGACTGCAACCGCTGCACGACGAGCTGACGGTCATCGACGGCGCCGCCGACGCCACGGCGTTGGCCGCCGCGGTGGGCGCCCTGCAACGCACGGGGGTCGGCGGCGGCGTGGCGATGTATGTGGACACCGACGCCAAGAACTCGGCTCGTTATCTGGTGCACTTCACCCAGTCAGGCATCGGGCTGCCCGACGAATCGTATTTCCGCGACGAGCAGCACGCCGAGGTGCTGGCGGCCTATCCGAAGCACATCGCGCGGATGTTCGGCCTGGTCTTCGGCGGGGAAGCGAGCGATCACGCCGAGACCGCGTCCCGGATCGTGGCGTTGGAGACCAAACTCGCTGCCGCGCATTGGGATGTCGTTAAGCGCCGCGATGCCGACCTCAGCTACAACCTGCGCACCTTCGCGGAGCTACACAGCGAGGCGGTGGGCTTCGACTGGGCCGGCTGGGCGACCGCGCTGGGCAGCGCACCGGAGGCTCTCGCGGAAGTGGTTGTGCGCCAACCGGATTACCTCACCGCGTTCGCTGCACTCTGGGGCAGCGAGGACTTCGAGGACTGGAAGCGCTGGGCGCGTTGGCGTTTGATCCGGGCCCGTGCGCCTTGGCTGACCGACGAGTTGGTTGCCGCGGACTTCGAGTTCTACGGCCGCCTGTTGACCGGGGCCGAGCAGATCCGCGAACGCTGGAAGCGGGCCGTGTCCCTGGTGGAGAGCCTGATGGGCGACGCCGTCGGAAAGCTTTACGTGCAAAGGCATTTCCCGCCCGACGCCAAGGCGCGGATCGACGCGCTGGTGGAGAACCTGCAGGCCGCGTATCGGATCAGCATCAGCGATCTGGACTGGATGACGCCGCAGACCCGGGAGCGCGCGCTGACGAAGCTGAGCAAGTTCACCGCCAAGGTCGGCTATCCGGCGAGGTGGCGCGACTACTCGAAGCTGGTGATCGACCGCAACGACCTGTACGGCAACTACCAACGCGGGCACGCGGTCAACCACGACCGCGAGCTGGCCAAGCTCGGCGGCCCGGTGGACCGCGACGAGTGGTTCATGACGCCGCAGACCGTCAACGCCTATTACAACCCCGGGATGAACGAAATCGTGTTTCCCGCAGCAATTTTGCAACCACCGTTCTTCGACGCCGAGGCCGACGACGCCGCCAACTACGGCGGGATCGGCGCGGTGATCGGACACGAGATCGGGCACGGTTTCGACGACCAGGGCGCCAAGTACGACGGCGACGGCAACCTGGTCGACTGGTGGACCGACGACGACCGCACCGAATTCGGTGTCCGCACCACGGCGCTCATCGAGCAGTACGACGAATACACACCCAGGGCGCTCGCCGGGCATCACGTGAATGGCGCATTCACCGTCGGCGAGAACATCGGCGACCTGGGCGGGCTGTCCATCGCGCTATTGGCCTACCAGCTGTCCCTGAACGGCCGGCCCGCCCCCGTCATCGACGGCCTCACCGGCGTGCAGCGGGTGTTCTACGGATGGGCGCAGGTGTGGCGAACCAAATCACGTGAGGCAGAAGCGATCCGGCGGCTGGCGGTCGACCCACATTCCCCGCCGGAGTTCCGGTGCAACGGCGTCATCCGCAACATGGACGCCTTCTACGACGCCTTCGACGTGGCCGAGGGCGACGCGTTGTACCTGGCGCCCAGGAGTAGGGTCAAGATCTGGAACTAGCTTCCTCGCGAGCTGGGGTACCTTCCCCGCGCGAGCACAGTTCGATCCGCGCGGGCACATGTTTGTGCCACGGTGTGCCGGCGTACGGGTCGCGCCATTCGGTGGAGGTGAGCATGTTCGGGGCGACGCCCGGAACGACGGTGCGCCCGTCGTCGCCGACGTAGTCCAGCCCGAAACCGTTGGGCAGGGCCGCATGTCCGGCCAGCATGGTCTCGGTGATTTCGATGCTCGCCTCGGCGCTGCCGGCCGCGGTGCTGATGCGGACCCGGCATCCGTCGACGAGCCCCAGGGCCTGGGCATCCTCCACGCTGACCCGCAATGCCCCGTCGGCGTCCCGCTTGCGCCATGACGGGTCGCGGAAGATGTCGTTGGCGGTGTAGGCACGCCGCTCGCCCACCGACAGCACGATGGGAAACTCCGGCGTCGTCAGCCGGGGCGGTGTAGCGGCCAACGCCCTTAGCTCGTCGGTCATTTCGGGGATTTCCAGCGCGATCTTGTGGTCGCCGTGGCTGATCAGCGCGAAATCGTCGTCATAGTTGTGCACGGTGAACGTGACGCCGGACGGGCTGCTGAGGATGGCGTCGAACAGTGCGTCGCCGTTGGCGTGGCCGGCACGCGCAACGGCTTCGGGATAGCTCATGGCGGTCTTCTGGGCGAGTCCCCACAGGGCCGCCGCACCGGACAACCCGTCCGGCAGCGTCGGCCCCAGTGTTTCGTAGAGGACATAGGGAACCAGTCTGGCCACGGTCGGATTGCTCGCCACGGCGCTGAGAAACGCTTCGGCATAGTCTTGGCGGCCGCGCCGGGCGGCCTCGCGTAGCGGCCGCAGCTCGGTGTCGTCGAGCACGCCGAGCGCGCGCACCAGCCGGGCCCAGATCTCCGGTTCGGGCAACGTCCCCGGCAACGGCTGCAGCAATGGCCGGCGCAGCTGAAAAGTGTTGGCCGGGAACTCGAAATTGAAGAACGTCGCTTCCGGCTTCTCGAACTGAGAGGCGGCGGGTAGCACGTAATGGGCGAGCCTGGCGGTCTCGGTCATCGCGACGTCAACGACCACCATCAGTTCCAGCGCTTTGAACGCCTCCCGGCAGGCCGCCGAGTTGGCCAGCGAGTGGGCGGGATTGCTGCTCTCGACGATCATCGCCCGCAAGCGGTCCGGATGATCGGTCAGGATCTCCTCAGGCACGACATTGCTCGGAATCAGACCGGAAATGATCGGGGCGCCGGTGACCGGTGTGCGGCCGGAGACCTGACTGAACAGCGGGGCAAACGACGAATGCAGGTGCTGGCCACCCTTTTTCGCGAAGTTACCGGTCAGAATCCACAACAGCTTGTTGAGGTAGGAGCACAGGGTGCTGTTTGGTGCCTGCTGAATGCCGAGGTCCTCGAACACCGAGACGGTGGCGGCGGTGGCGATGCGCCGCGCCGCGGCGCGCAGCAGCTCATCGTCCACGCCGCAGTGCTGCGCGTAGTCGGTGACCGCGACCTCGCGCAGCGCGGCGCGGATAGTGTCGACACCGTGCACATGCGCGGCGAGAAATGCTTCGTCGCAAAGGTTTTCCTGGATGAGGATGGCGGCGAGCGCCGCCAGACACCAGGCATCGGTCCCGGGCCGCACCCGCAGATGAAAGTCGGCCATCTTCGCGGTGTCGGTGACAACGGGATCGATCACGATCATCGACCGGGCCGGATCTTTGGCGATCTCGTTGAGTACCACCCGAGCTCGGGGGAAGCTCTGCGACATCCATGGATTCTTCCCGACGAACACCGACACTTCGGCGTGCTCGAACTCGCCACGCGTGTGGCCGCCGTACAGCTGCTGATCGATCCACGCTTCACCGGTCTTCTCCTGCGCCAGCGCATTTGACCGGTATCGCGATCCCAGGGCCTTCAGGAAGGCGCCGCTGTACGCCCCACCCAGGTGGTTGCCCTGCCCGCCGCCGCCGTAGTAGAAGATTTTGTCGCCACCGTAGGTGTCACGGATGTGCTTGAACCCCTCGGCGATCTCGACAATCGCCGTGTCCCAGTCGATCTCCTGGTAGCTGCCGTCGGGGCGGCGGCGCAGTGGAGAGGTCAATCGGGCGCCGCTGTTCTGGTAGTGATCCAGCCGCAACGCCTTGTTGCAGGTATACCCCTGCGACCCCGGGTGCGCCTTGTCGCCCCGGATGCGCGCCAGCCGGCGATCTTCGACCTGCACGACGATGCCGCAATTGCATTCGCACAGAATGCATGCGGTGGACTGCCAATCAGCGGTCACGGCCGGCGTTCCCTTCGTTCGTGTCCAGGGCAGCCAGCAGCGAGCTACGCAGCTGGCGGTGAACGAGGTCCAGCGGCGTCGGGTCGCGTCGCACCCGCGCCAGCACGATGGCGCCTTCGAGTGCGGCGGTTGCCAACACCGCCAATTCGTCGGCCTGATCCGCCTGGATACCGTCGGCGATGAAGCGCCGCGCGATCAGGCCGGTCCAGCGGTCGAACACTGCCGCGGCGCGCTCGATCACCGGGACCATCCGCTCGCGGTCCTGCTCGTCACCCGATTCGACGGAGACCGCCACGACCGGGCAGCCCGCGCGGAAGTCGCTGTCGAGCAACTGACGCCGGTAGGTGTCGATCAGCGTGTCCAGCAGTTCGAGGCTTCCCCCGGCCTCGGCGATGATGGCGCCGACGTGCTCGCCCGCGTAGTCGACGGCCTCAGAGAGCAGTTGCGTTCGCCCGCCCGGGAAGTAGTGATAGGCCGAACCGCGTGGCGCTCCGCTGTGGTGCAGGACGTCCGAGATGGCGGTGGCATGGGCGCCGCGCTCGCGGATCAACAGCGCAGCAGAAACCACCATCCGCTCGCGTGGGCTACGCATGAAACGCTCCTCAGTTGCCGCAGGGCTTATGTATGATGGTATACATAACCGCCCGACAGCCGGAAGCCTTGGTGAGCGTCCCGCCGTGAACCGTTAGTTCATCCAGTCGCTGGATCCGTCGTTCTTCTTGTAATCGCCGCCGGTGGAGTTCTTCACGATGATCGGATCACCGGGGCCGAAGTTGTCGAAGAACCACTTCGCGTTCGTGGGGCTGATGTTGATGCAGCCGTGGCTGACGTCGCGCTTGCCCTGGTCGTCCACCGACCACGGGGCGCTGTGCACGAAGTCACCGACGTTGTCGAACCGGACGGCCAGTTCGACGGTCACCTTGTAGCCGTACGTCGAGTTGACGGGAACCCCGTACGTCGAGGAATCCATCACCACCGAGGGCATCTTCTCTTGCACGTAGTAGGTGCCGTTGGGCGTTTGGTGGTTGCCCGCCGACATCCCCATTGACATGGGGAAGGTCTTCTCCACGGTGCCGTTGCGGGTGATGGTCAGCTGGTGCGTGGAGTCGTCCGCCGTGGCGATCAGCGAGTCCCCGGTCTGGAAGCTGGACACAGTACCGCCGGCGTCGACGGTCACCGCGGTGTGGGCGGGCCAGAAGCTCAAGGGCCGCCAGCGCAGCTGAGTCGGCGTCATCCAGTAGAACTTGCCGGGAACGGGCGGGACCGACGACACGTGCACGGCGTTTATCGCGGCACCGGCGTCCTCGACCGTTCCCGGGAAGTTGAGGATGATCGGCTGGCCAACCCCCACCGTCGACCCATTAG